>JAZABE010000139.1:0-13706 GCA_036137535.1 Planctomycetota bacterium
TTGATCTTGATTGAATCTCGGGTTGCTGACACCATTTTGCTTGTTGAATGGGATTTTGACGCGGTTTTGGCAAGGTCTGAAGCTCTTTTGGGGAATGCGCGTCGAGCAGCGGCCTAGCGATTATGAGGCAGGCGGTTGGCGTGTGAGTTAGCGTTGAACTCCCCGGGCTGCGAGTTCTCATCGGACCGGCTGGCTCGTTCTTTGGGTTTTCAAGAGGCAAACTGAGCTTGCGTGAAAATCGGGGTTCCCGATACGATTTTTCTTATGAAATCGATACTATCGATGACTTGGTAGCACTACCGCATTGTATTTTGGAAGGCAGGGTGTGAAGCAATACAGACTCCAGCAAATTGCTGAAATCGTCAGTGGTGACATTCACGGAAATGGCGAACTGTTGATCACTGATGCTGACATTCTTCGAGATGCTGGTGACGGGTTTATCACGTTTGCCGAAAAGCAGGACTATTTTGACGAGGCCGCTGCCTGTTCTGCTTCTGCCGTTTTGATTCCCAAAAATCAGGCTGAATATTTTAAAACCCTGACGCAAAAAGACTTTGTTGCCGTGGAAAATGTAGCGGCGGCATTTACTCAGGTGGTTAGCTTGTATCGACCTCCTCTCCCCTGCCCTTCTCCGTCCATTTCAGCCCGAGCTCTGATTGATCCATCGGCGCAAATCGGTATTGGCGTTTCGATTGAATCCGGGGTAGTCGTTGGAAAAGATGTTTGTATTGGTGATCGTTGTAGGATTCATGCTGGTGTTCAGTTGATGCCTGGGACCGAGATTGGCGATGACACTGTGCTTTTTCCAAATGTAGTGATGTATGAAAACACGATCGTTGGCAAGCGTTGCCGGATACACGCCAACGCTGTCATTGGCTGTGATGGGTTCGGGTACGAATCCTCGACAGGTTCTCATGCCTTGAATCCACAATTAGGGAACGTCGAAATTGGCGATGATGTCGATGTTGGCGCTGGGGCAACGATTGACCGGGCGACGTATGGATCGACCCGAATTGGTGAGGGAACCAAGATTGATAACCAAGTGCAAATTGGCCACAACTGTCGGATTGGGAAAAGAAACTTAATTTGTTCACTGGTTGGAATCGCGGGCAGTTGCACTACCGGTGACAATGTTGTCATGGCAGGCCAGGTGGGGATTGGTGACCATATTGCAATCGGGGAAAAAGCGGTCTTGGGAGCTAAGGCTGGCGTGATGGCTGATATTCCTGAGGGGCAGGTTTATGTAGGGATTCCAGCGACTCCTGCCAAACAGCAAATGACCATTATTGCGGCGACCCACCGACTGCCGGAAATGCGGAAGCGGATCAAGCAGTTGGAAAAAGAGCTGCAAAAACTCATGGATGCTTCGGGCTCAATAGAGGATGCAGCTTAGCCTATGACTCCACGGAAATTTGGTTTAATTGCTGGTTGGGGGCGTTATCCGGTGGTCGTTGCGGAGCAGCTTGTCCGAGATGGTCACGACGTCTATTGCCTGGCGGTCAAAGGTCATGCAGATGAAAAACTAAATGAAATCTGTACAGATGTCAAAGAAATAGGAGTTGCCAAGGTGGGGGCCCAGATCCGCTACTTTAAGAAGAATGGTGTCAAGCAGGCAACGATGGCCGGCAAGATTTTCAAGACTTTGTTGTTCGAAAGATGGTCTTGGTGGAAACACCTTCCCGATGTTGGGTTTTGGCGTTATTTTTCAAGGCAGTTTTTATTAGGATCAGCGGATCGAAAAGATGATACGTTGCTTGGGACTTACACCATTGCGTTTCAGAAACATGGTATCACGTTGGCTCCCGCTACCGATTACGCACCGGATTTGCTTGTGAAGAAAAACCTGATGGGAAAAAGAAGTTTAACGACTTCTGAAAAAAAAGACGTCGAATTTGGATGGAATCTGGCAAAGCAGATGGGGGCGCTTGATGTTGGGCAAAGCGTTGCGGTTAAGACCCAGGCTGTTCTCGCGGTTGAGGCAGTCGAAGGAACTGACGAGTGTATCCGGCGCGCGGGACAACTTTGCCCTGCCGGGGGTTTTACTGTGGTAAAAGTTGCTAAGCCTCAACAGGATATGCGATTTGATGTTCCGACCATTGGTTTGGGAACGTTGAAAACGATGAAGGAAACCGGGGCTTCCGTTTTAGCGGTCGAAGCTGAGAAAACGATTATCATTGATGAGCCCGAAGTCATTCGGTTTGCGAATGATCATCGGATTAAAATCATTGCCGTAGAAGAGCATGAGATGTCAGGGTTTGTTGAAACTGCTGCTTGATCCGGGTGGTGTTCCACCGAGAGCTTGTAAAGCTGGATTTGAATCGATTGTTTGCCGGGAATCGGTGCTTTAGTTGTGACAGAAATCTTATTCTTCTGAGTCGTCTTTCGAGTTCTCTGATTGTGAATCTCGACCTTGCAGTTCAAGGAGCATGTTTTGACGAGCAACGGTGTCTTCGGGGAGGTTGTTCATGGGGAAGGCTAAAGTAACAGAGATAACAAATTCAAAGGTGATCTAAAATTAAATCAACGAACACACCTGATTTGAACTGAAAAATGGCGGCTGATTGGCAGATTCTTGGAATTAATTGAATGGTTCTTGCCAAGTCGTTTTACCGGAGCTGCCAAGCGACAACGATGTCATTGTTTTTTCCTCGTCTGCCCTTAAGTGAATCAAAAACGGTAAGTTCTTGTCAATGCGTTTTTTCCGGTCAGCAAGCCGGTAAAATCGTGTTTCCTTGTGCGTAAAATAAACGGGTTGTTTCTGAAATAGATTTCGGTTTAAAGGAAAAATGACTACAAAAAAAAATGAATGCCTGAAAAGAAAAACATTGAAGCGACGAATGTTTCTAGGGGCAACAGCTGTTTCGGCTTTGATGCCGTCATCACCTGGTTGGTTGGCTAATTCCGGGCATTGTGCTCCGTCACGGGGCCAACGCAAAAAACTGAGGGTTGGCCAAGTGGGGGTTGGACACGCCCATGCGACCAAGCTTTCCGTCTATCGAAACTCTGAGGACTACGAGGTCGTTGGAATTTCAGAACCTGATAATACGTTGCGAAACCGTGTTCAGAATCAGAAGCCCTACCAAGACCTGCAGTGGATGAGCTTGGAGGAATTGCTCAACGTCAAGGAACTGGATGTCGTGCTGGTAGAAACAAGGGTTCGTGATTCCCTGGATGTTGCGGAGAAATGCATATCCGCGGGCAAGCATATTCACCTTGATAAACCAGCGGGTGAATCCTTTTTGCAGTTCAACAAGATTCTTCAGGAAGCTGAGAAAAAAGAATTGATGATTCAGATGGGATATATGTATCGATACAACCCTGCCATTGTGTTGTTGCGCGATGTCCTCAAGAAAGGGTGGCTGGGTGAAATCTTTGAAGTGCATACGGTCATGAGTAAGGTGGTCGATTCTGCCAGTCGGACGGCGCTGGCACGCTACCCGGGCGGAATCATGTTTGAACTCGGCTGCCATATATTGGATTTGACAATCGGGGTCTTGGGAAAACCTGATTCTGTTTCGTCAGTAAGGCGGCATAGTTCACCCTTGAAAGACCCATTGGTCGACAATATGCTTGCGATTCTTGCCTACGAAAAGGCGATTGCCACAGTCAAATCGACTGCCCAGGAGGTAGAAGGTTTTGCACGAAGGCATTTTGTCGTCTGCGGTACCGAAGGGACTTTTCATATTCAGCCGCTAGATAACCCAACTGTTCGGGTCGCGTTCAGTAAAAAACAGGGTCAATACCAGTCAGGATATCAAGAGCTGACATTTCCTCGTTACCACAGGTACGTTGATGATGCCGCAGATATGGCAAAGGTCCTCCGAGGTGAAAAAATATCTGATTTTTCCTACGACCACGATCGTGTCGTACAGGGCACGCTCATGGAAGCTTGTGGTCTAGCTACCGATCATTGAGAACTGCCAGGCAAACCGGTTCATAGTGTTTGGGGCTATGTGGGACGCAGTTGGATTAACTCGGTACGTGGTTTCGGATTTACCAAGGGTACCGATGTTGAATGCTATTTTTTCTGTTTAGCCTCGATGTAATTCAGGAGTTCGAGAATTTCTTCGCCGGTGAAGTTATCCATCAAGGCCTTAGGCATGAGCGATGATGACGTCTTTTTCATTGCTTCAATGTCATCGCGCAAGATTGTTGTTGGCTTTGGGTTCTCGGGATTGGCAATGATCGTGATCTTTTCAGTGTCTTGTTCTGTGATGATTCCAGAAATCGACAGTCCATCATAAGTTTGCAATAAGTAGACTTCGTATTTGGGGTCGATTTTTTCTGAGGGATCCAGGATTTCATTCAAAACAGCCCGTCGATCGTTTTTGTACCTGGAAAAAACTTGGGAAAGATCCGGGCCCACTGCCCCGCCCTCTTGTCCCAGTTTGTGACACTGTCCACAGGTCGCTTCTTTGAAAAGTTTTGCTCCGACGGAAGAAGCAACGGGTTTTGTGGAGGAGGTGATACTGTTCTCCAGATCGGCGGTGGTCCATTTTTTGACGAAGGTGCGATTGCTACCGATTGGATCTTTAGGGGGGACCGGGTTCTTTTGCCAAGCGTCGAGATCTTCAACGACGATCATCACCCCATACATTCTCATCCAGTGTCTTGGAAAAGTGCACACAAAGGGATATTCGCCTGCTTTTTCAGGAGCGTTGAACGTCAATGCTTCGGAGTTGCGGGCGGGTACCATGCCGGTTGCTTGTAGAACAAAGTTGGATTTCGGTACATATTGTTTGCCCTTGAAACCCTCTGCGGGTCCGAGCTGAGCTGCCAAATCGGCAACTTCCCGTAGTTTTTCTGGGACTGTGATCACCAAGTTATGGGGCATTAAATCTTCGTTGATTAAAACGACTTGAATTGGTCGCCCCGCTTCAACTGCAAAGTACGGAATATCGTAACGCATTTCTTCTTCGATAGTGTGGATTCGAACGACTCGAACTGCGACGGCTCTGAGCCGGTTCCTGAGCTCTTTGGTTTTTTTCGGTGGGAACGACACCAGCAGTTGGCTCGCCAGTTCAGCTGCATCAAGAAAAGCTGTTGTGGTTCGGTCTTTGGTAGGGGTTGCTTCGGCCTGTTCGATCAGTTGACTGGCCAGTTCCTGTGAAACATTAGGCAACCTGTATTTGGCTGGGATTTTTAAGAGGGCTTGGACTGCAATATCTTTAAATGCTTTTCGGGAAACAAATTTGCTGATCGCTTCAAAAGACGTCGGCTGATTGGTCGTTATCGTTGCCAGTGCCTGGATCGCTGCGCGGCGAACTGGGCCTAGTTGCCGGTTTGAGAAGTTGAGTTTTTGGGTTAATGATTTTAAAACTTCCGCATGCAATGAGTTTTTGACCTTGCTGTTTCTAGACCATTGAACCCCTGTCAAAAATGCCTCCAGGTGAACCGCGTTTTTCTTTGCTTGCCCTAATGCCTCTTCTACGCGATTCATCGTGACCAGTGCCCCAAAAAGACCGGATTTTGCGGTGACGTTGTTGGTTTTGGCCAGGGCTTCCCGGATGACTGCTTGCGAACCCTGAAGGTTTTCCGGTGATAATCGAGCGAGGAGTTTGGCGAGCTGAGTTCGGGCTTGGTCGCCTTCTTTGCCGGATGGCGTAAAGTCGAAAGCCATTAATACGGCGGACACGGGATCCTGGTTGGTCAGTTTTGAATAATTGGCCAATGCCTCCCTGCGGTTTTTTTCAGGTGTACTTTCGCTGGCAAGGATGCTGAGCGATACCAATGCATAGTTGGGATTGTCCGGCTGTGGTTTAATCGCCATCAGTTCAGGGTCTGAAAGTCGGTCGAGTTGAAAACGTATGATTTTCCGGGTTTTATCCAGAAAGACGACGGGCTCGGCAACCATCCCGGTATGCTGTGAATGTCCGGTGCTGTGAGGGGATTGCCCGTCCTGGTGATGCCTAGCCATCATTCGATTTTTAGCCAGGTGGGTAGTCAGTGTTCGGACTGTTTCTTCAAGGGTGTAGTCAATCCATTTGTCGGTTTCATACCCGAGCACATCGAGTGCAAGCTCCAAGGACTCTGAGGTCAAAATAAAGCTGCAGGCTCGCAATGCTTCGAGTCGAACTCTTGGATGTTTGTCGTGAATTGCTTTCGCCAGGGTCGCCAGCGGGTGTTGAAGTTGATCACGCCAAAAACAGGCAACCCGGGTTGCAGCCGCCCTGCAGCGGTGATCGGGCGACCGCATGAGGCGTTCCAACAGGACTTCTTCCACGTGGTTATGCGTTTGGTGTTGCCAGAGAGCTTCGAGTAGCATGCGTTCATAGTGGTCTGATTTTTTATCGAGTTCTTTGACCCATTTTTTCACAGCAGGGATAACTTTCGTTGAGTCTCGGCTGGCAAGCTCGCGTTTAACTCGATAGCGAGTTCGATCTTCGTAGACCGACAACATTGACAGTAATTTTGGAACAGGCTCGCCGGCGATTTTGGGAGGAGTGATCAGTTGTCGACCCTCGTACGTTATTTTCCAGATTCGACCGTGGGAGTGATCCCGACTGGGGTCGCGGAGGTTGTGTTGCAGGTGGCCAATTAAGGCGTTATGCCAATCGCAGATATACAGCGCACCATCTGGTCCTATCTGCAAATCAACGGGCCGGAAATTACCGTCATCACAGGAAACAAGACGTTCGACTTCGGTACCGCCAAACCCTGATCCGTCATCGTGGAGTTTGTGGTTCAGGATGCATCGTTCGCCGATCACGTTGTTCACCAGGAAGTTGTGCTGGAATTCGGGTGGAAAATGTGAACTGGTTAGGAATTCACAACCCGAGGAGGGGCGGGTCCGTTTGACAAGAAAACGAGGGTAGTCGCCCTGCTTTTTCAGTCGGCCTGGATTGATCCTGCGGTATTGAGAACCACCGGTGTGTTTGTCTGGATGCACAACATGTCCAGAGATCGGGGTGCCCCAGTAATTGAATCCCGGTGAGGCATCCGCAATAAAGTTTTGGCCGAATTGATCAAAGACATGGCCCCAGGGATTTGCAAAAGCTAGCGAGATGTGAGCCTCAAATTTTTCGGTCCGGGGATCGTATCGCCAAACGCCGGCTTCTGACATGCGTGTCAATCCGTAAGGGCTTTCAACTTGGGAAAACTTGAAGGTGCCTTCCTGGAAATAGAGTCCACCACCGGGACCCCATTCGAAAGCCGCAAGGCCGTGGTGGGAATCAGCCGAATCAAAACCTACGAGTTTTCGAACTTTTTCGTCGGCTCGATCATCCCCATCGTTGTCTTTTAAAAACAGGACATCAGGTTGTTGTGCGACAAAGGCTCCGCCATAACCAATTTCGAATCCCGTGGGTTGATGTAAGCCGCCGGCAAACGTAATGGAGCCATCCATTCGACCGTTTTGATCTTTGTCTGTCAGGATGATGATCTTGTCATCCATTTTGGATTTAGGTTTCCAGTGTGGATAAGAGGGCATGGTCGCAACCCATAATCTTCCCTTGTTGTCAAAATTGATCGCAACTGGATTGGCAAGGTCTGGGATTTCTTCCTCCGTGGCAACGACGCTGATTTTGTAGCCTTCCGGTAGTTTGAACAGCTTTTGCTGGTCATTGGCTGAAAGGTAATCCAGGGAACCTAGTTTTCCTCTTTTGCGGTTGATGTCGTTGGGTCCCCCAACGTTGGTTGTCGGTTCGAAGAAAGGCAAGGTGTTGCTGTCATTGACGGTCGCAGAGACCTTTTGACCGGATGCGATTTTCCAGATTCGTTGATCCCGGTTGGCTGACATCTGGTCGAGGATCGATCTTTCCCGTTCCATCACATCGCGGTTGTTGTAGGTGTTTGACCCGTCTTTACCAGCGAGTCCTCGTTTCCCGTAAATGGAAAAGCCATTGACGGATCGGTAGCGGTGCCACCAGTGGAAATTTTTATCCTCGATTTCTTTTTTGAGTAACAGGTTGAATGTTGGTTTGGCGTCGATCCCGATTAGTTCTTTAAGAAATAAAGGAGCTATTGCCTTGTAGCCAGCGGCATTCAAATGGGCGCCGTTGAGTGTTAGTCGTTCAGGGGTTTGATCGAAAAGTTGTTTGCTCGGATGAAATAAGTCCACGAAATAAACGTTGGTTTGTAGAGCAACTTCGCGTAATGCCTTGGTGTAGAGCTGTAAATTTTGGTTTTCTTGAATTCCTGAAGGAAGATTCCGGTTGCTCGTTTCCTCGAAGGCAATCGGTGAAACGAGAATGACTCTTGCCTTGTCTTTTCCGTTGTAGGATTTTTCTCGAGTTTCGCTGATTAGTTTTTTTATGTCTGTGGTGAATTTTGGAATTCCCATTTTCCCCTGGAACGATTCGTTGAAACCAAAGAAATAAACAACGACGGTTGCCTTGCTGTGTGTCAGGTGGAAATCAGGGCTCCCGAAGTTCTCCGATCGTTCGCGTTGAAAAGGTTCATCACCGGGGAAACATAAATTGCGTATGGTTAATTGTTTGTGGGGTAGTTCCTGATGTAATAATGTTTCCAACCAGTTTTGATGTTGCATGCGTTCCCCTAACGCGTTGCCGACCAAACAGACGTGGTCTCCGGTTTTGAATTCAAATTGAGAGAAAGCTTGGGAAACTAGGGTAAGGAGCAGTAGACATCCAAGGGGAGCGAATCGGATGAGTTTTGAAATCAGGAAGGGGTGTAGTATTGACAAGATTGGTGATCCATAAAACGATTCAAATTGATATCTTCAATATGATCTGTCAGGTGGAGCGATTTCGCAAGGTACTGCGATTCAGATTTTGCGACCAGGTGACGCAAAGTTTGGGCTGGGGAGGAAATGCGGTTTCTTGTCAGTTCACTTCGTAAAATCCGAGACTGTGCCCATTGAGTTCATGGATTCGTTGAGTTCATGGATTCATTAATCGGGGCACCTGTTCAGCGGACTGTATCATCAGCAAGTCAACAACACAAATAAAAACCCACTCGTTATTGCAATGAATTTGTCTGAGTTTGAAAAAGGTCAACCGGTTGGTCATGAATCTGCCTGGCGTGGAGTTGAATTGTTCAATTCTTCTTTTTGGGAAAGACAGGTTCCAAAAAATCATTTTTCCGCGATTGATTCTTTGGATTGTCGCCAATGGTTCTTGGAGATTCAGGATGAATTGGAGAACGGATGTGGTGCCGTCCTCCTGAAAGGAGCGGAGGTTTCAGGGGTTTCATCGCTTGAATTAAAAAACAGATTTCTGAAATTTTGTTCGCAGATAGGTACTCCGCTTTCGCAAAGTGCTAAGGGTGAAAATGTTTTTTCAGTAAGAGATGAAGGTTATGGCAGTTCCGATCCAAGAACTCGTGGCCCCAACACCCGGAAAAAACTTTCTTTTCATACAGACCGTTGCGACGTTATTGGGTTTCTCTGTTTGAAACCAGCGAAACGAGGTGGTGAAAATCAAGTTGTCAGCAGTGTGGCACTTTATAACGCGATTTTGCAGCAGAGGCCGGAACTGCTTGAGGTTTTGTGTGAACCCTATTATTACCAGCGACACAATGTTGATGTCGGCAACGATCAACAGTACATCCAGCAACCCATTTTTTCGTTCTTCCGGGGATGTTTTGCTTCCAATTTCTTGCGTGTCCTGATTGACAGGGCCTCAATATCGGGTGAGGTTCCGCCAATGACTTCTAGGCAGAAAGAGGCGCTCGATTACCTGGAGAATCTAGCAGGCGATCCTGAGTTTCACGTCACGTTTCGGCAGGAAGAAGGTGATATCTTGTTGTTGAACAATTGGGTGACCTATCACCGACGAACTGAATTTGAAGATGAACAAGCTGTCGAGAGACGTCGTCACTTGCTGCGTGTCTGGCTTGCAGTTCCTAATAGTCGGCCGCTTCATCCACTCTTCAAAGGAAACTACGGTGCCACGGAAGGTGGTGCAATCCGGGGTGGAATAAACGCCAGCTAGGCAAGGCCTTTTGCCTCTTTTTCTACCGACTGGCTAAGCTGGTTTCCAGTCGTCTTCCAGTTGAGGCATTGGGCAGATTCTGTTGGGTCCCGGCAGCCTGGGGCATCAGATTCCCCAAAATTTCTCGGTGGATTCAAGCGTCCGCCCGGAGAGTTGTATTCGCTTTCAAGAGCGCACGGTCAGTGATGGTTTGAGCTTGGTGCGAATTTACCAAGAAGCAGCCAAGCTAGCACTCGGGGATTATAGTAGCGGTTGAAATCGCCATTTGCTACGATCCGCCTCAACCTGTGGTTTTGGTGGTCATGAAAAAATTAAAATTCTTGGTACTTATTGTTCTCGCTTTCAGGTTGATGGGCTGTAGTCCTGCAATCCGGGAACAAACTGTAACGCTTCCGGCGGAAGAGAGAATCGTCCTTGACCAATTGGTCGTCCATACGAATTTTTCGTTGCCGCGGCGACACCGGTTGCTGGATGAGTTGACCAACCTGAAAAAAACAATTGCGCATCGTCTTGATTTGCCAACTTCGGATGAGCCAATCAATGTCTATCTGTTTGATCGCGCGGATAGTTACTACCGGTACATGACGGTTCATCATCCAAATTTCCCCAACCGTCGGGCCTTTTTCTTGAAAAGCGATACGACCTTGGAGGTCTACGCTTTTTGGGGTGAACGAATTGCGGAGGATCTTCGCCACGAAGTTTCACACGGTTATCTACATGCGGTCGTTCCGTATCTGCCGATTTGGTTGGACGAAGGTCTGGCCGAGTATTTCGAAACGCCCTTGGGATTTCATGGAAGAAATCAATCGCACATTGATTTGCTTTTCAAATTGTATAATTCCTCGCAATGGAAACCAGATTTGGCGAGGTTGGAAGATTTGCGATTTGCCGATGAACTGGCTCAAGTGGACTACGCTGAGTCTTGGCTGTGGATACACTACTTGCTCGAGGGTCCGCCTGGTCTTGAATCGTTTGTGGTTGATCAGCTGCAGCAACTCCGGGCGAAGGGTGAGTCCAAGTCACTTGCCCAGACATTGGTCGAAAACGGGATTACTAGTCAAAATGCACTGGAACACTTGAAGCTACTCAAAAATCGTCACCACACGCACTAGCGGGTTTGAGACCTAGTGTTGTGGGTTATTTTTCTGGTCCAGTTCATCTCGGAGTTTGGCTGCCAGTTCATATTGCTCACCAGCAATTGCATCCGATAGTTTTTCCGTTAGTGTTTTTCCGACATCGTATTTTTGTCGCAATTCTTCACGGAGCTCTGTGAGTCGCTGGAACAATTCGTCCGCATCGGCATTTTCCACGTCACTGTATTCTTCGAAGACAATTTTCAGGCTAGCAAGTCCCTTGTTGATTTCTTCGATTGCCGTTTCTGCACCCTGTTCTTCCTCGAGGACATTAAATGCAGCGGCCTGAATCCGATGGAACATGACAAACGGTCGATATTGTTCGTGAGAATTCGTCCAGGTTTCATCCGGAGAATGGGTCCGGCAAAAATCCATTAATTTCAATGTATGATCAGCATCGCGGACGGCATTTCCATATTCTTTTAATTGCAGCCAGCAAATTCTTCGGTGGTAAAACTGAACGAACTCGCGATCGGCTTCAAAGCAACGGTTTTCATCCATTTCAAAATTTTCTCCACGCTCCAGGGACTCATGGAAAAGATTGTCGTAGGTTGTTTCGAATCCATTGGGTTTGGTTCCATCGGGGCGTCCTGAGGTTTCCAGTTGCATGACGCCGAGATCAATTCTCATTTGGAGAACGCCACGACCATCATCCCCGTAGGCCTTGCGAACCATTAGCGCGGTTGGATCGAAGCTCCAATTTTCGAGGAGGTTGTCAATGTTATCGTTTTCTGACATTCTTCGATAAAGAAAAGTGCGAGCGGAAAAAGGAAACCTTGAGCTTCCCAAGTATAGCCAAAGATACACCAGTGAAACTAGGGACGAAGATTGGATCTCAGTGGGTTGACGCCCGTTGAGAGCTAGGCAGTCTCCTATGCAAACGTCCAGCCAAAGAGCGATAACAAAAATCAAGAACTGGGATTCTGGTTGGGTCGGCGGATTGTTTTCAGGTTGACGCGATGGGGAATTTTGTCCCGGTTTTTATGGGGTGAGAGCATTGAACCGATCAGTTATGAGTCGGAAACCACCAGAAGTTCAATCTTGGCGACGGACTTGACGTCGTCCCTCTTTTTTTTGTGAGTTTGCTTTTTTGCAATCCAATCGACGTTGGATCGAAGCCCTTGAACGCTTGGTTTTTTTCCGTATGGTCGGGGGTTTTACAACAGATCTCACGAGTTCCTGGATTTTAGTCAGGCAGTCCGCCACATTTCGCCCTTGGTCTCGGAATCGTTGGCTGTGAATGAGCACTTTGCCTTCTTTGTTGATTCTTTTGGAAAAACTGCTGCGAAATCGTTTTTTGATCGATTCGTTGATACTTTGTGTTTTTTCAAGGTTCCAAGCCAGTGTTGCCTTTGTATTGACTTTGTTGACATTTTGACCGCCAGGCCCAGAACTGCGTGCAAATGTAAATTCAAATTCACGAAGTGGGATTTGGATAGAGCCAGTTATTTTCAACATGGTGTTTCCGTTCCCGGGTAACCTGTTTTATCTTGCCGTAGTCCATTCTAGAATGACTCGAAACGGTTAGATCAAGAAGAGCAATTTGTGTAAATCGGTTTTTCAGAACAATGCAATTAAGGCTAAGAAACTTTCCAGTTGGTTTTGTATTTATTTTTCTGTTGCTGAGTTCCGAATGGACTTGGTCTCAGAAAATCGATGATGAGTCATTGTGGTCCCGAAAAAAAGGAGTTGATTGGCCGAGTTTTCTAGGACCAGGCCATGATAGTAAATCAAGCGAGAAAGGAATTCTCAAGGATTGGTCAGGGGAAAACCTGAAAATAAAATGGGTTAAAAAACTGGCTGAAAGCTATGGTATCGGTTCAGTTGCCCAGGGAAGGTTTTTTCAGTTTGACCGTGTGGATGGTCACGAGGTTCTTTTTTGCCTGAACGCGGAAACCGGAAAAGAAATCTGGAAAAAGTCTTATTCATCCAATTATCGAGATCTGTATGGGTACAACGCAGGCCCGAGGACTTCACCGGTCGTGGATTCTGGCCGGGTTTACACTTTGGGCGTTGCAGGCGACTTGCGTTGCTACAATGTTACCGACGGATCGTTGGTTTGGCATGACAACGTTAACCAAAAATTTGGAGTCATACAGAATTTTTTTGGCGTGGGGAGTACGCCGGTGATTTACAAGGATCTGTTAATTGTTATGGTTGGCGGAAGCCCAGAGGAATCAAAGTCAGCCCCTCCGGGAGCGCTGGATCAAGTCAAGGGTAACGGGTCAGCCATTGTTGCGTTTGAGAAAGCCAACGGGGAAATTCGCTACAAGCTGTCGAGCGAATTGGCATCTTACTCCTCTCCAGTGATTGCCAGTATCAACAATGTTGATTGGTGTTTTGCCTGGTGCCGAGGTGGGCTCATCGGTTTTGATCCGGTGAATGGGAAGCAGCGATTTCACTATCCATGGCGTGATAGCAGCATGGAGAGTGTCAATGCATCGAACCCGGTGGTTGTCGGTGACACTGTTCTGATTTCAGAAACCTACGGGATCGGGAGTTCCTATTTGAAAGTCAAACAGGACGGCGTTGATGTGATCTGGAAAGATGAAAAGCGTTCCCGGGAGCGTGCCATGGAAACACACTGGAACACTGCGGTTTTTCATAAGGGATATTTTTACGGTTCCAGCGGTCGACATTCCAGTAATGCTGTCCTGAAATGCATCGAATCCAATACCGG
>JAZABE010000140.1:0-2518 GCA_036137535.1 Planctomycetota bacterium
ACCGCTGATCTACAAAATTAGCTTGAACTCCAATCCAACCTCTACCACTGGAACCATCGAACCCCAGTCAGAAAAGAAAGCCGCCAAAAAGACTAACCCGAAAAAAAACAAGAAATCAAAACCCACCGGAGCAACACCATTTTCCAAGGCTGGCATTCAAAACAATCGTTTCAGCGCGGCATTTGACACCGGAAAATGGGGGAGTCAAGGAATCGCGAGAATCACCTTCGTGTTTGAAGATTCCAATACCACCGCAAAGGGTTTCCTGGTGCATCCCAATGGATCGAGAGTCGCCGCTTCACTAACCCGCATGAAACCGGTGCAACCGCAATCATCTTCAACCCAGCAGCAACCCAATCCGGTTGCCGGGAATCCGCCCCCCCCAAAACAGGCAACCTTTCCGATCAACTTTCCCCTGGGTGCCCACGGACGACAAGCCAATCCAAAAATGGAACGGGTCCTGATCCAAAACGTCACAATCTGGACTTGCTCCGACCAGGGTGTCATTCCCAATGGAAGCGTCCTGTTTGAGCAAGGCAAAATCACTGCCGTTGGAGCCGAAATCACGGTTCAAAATCCCAAAAACTTGGTCACACTTGATGGCAAAGGAATGCACTTAACACCGGGAATCATCGACTGCCATTCCCACATGGCCAGCGATGGAGGGATCAATGAAAGTGGCCAAGCCATTACCGCCGAAGTGAGAATTGGGGATTTCATCAACTGCAACGACATCAACATTTATCGCCAACTCGCCGGAGGGGTAACCACCTCCAACATTTTGCATGGTTCCGCAAATCCCATCGGGGGACAAAATCAGGTCATCAAGCTGCGTTGGGGCATGAATGATGAAGAAATGAAATTCGCGGCGGCTCCTCAGGGAATCAAGTTTGCACTGGGTGAAAATGTCAAACGAAGTCGCACCCGGGATTCTACCCGCTATCCCAAGACTCGCATGGGTGTTGAACAGATTTTCATGGACGAGTTTCGAGCCGCTCGAGGCTACCAGCAAGCCTGGAAAAAGTGGCAACAAACCCGGACAGGCATGCCGCCAAGAAGGGACCTCGAACTGGACGCCATTGTTGAAATCCTCAACCAGAAACGGTGGATTCATTGCCACAGCTACCGCCAGGATGAAATCCTAGCCTTGATTCGGCTCTTAGACGGTTTCAATATCCAGATCGGCACCTTCCAACATATCCTGGAAGGCTACAAAGTTGCCGATGCCATGAAAAGGCACGGGGCCATGGGTTCCGCATTCTCGGATTGGTGGGCCTATAAATTCGAAGTCTACGATGCCATTCCCTATGCGGGTGCCTTGATGCATAACGCCGGAGTCGTGGTTTCCTTTAATTCCGATGATCGTGAACTCGCCAGGCACCTTAACCATGAAGCGGCGAAAGCAGTCAAGTACGGAGGAATTCCGCCCCACGAAGCTCTTCAATTTGTCACGCTTAACCCCGCCAAGCAACTCAGAATCGACCAGTACGTCGGTTCCATTGAAATCGGAAAACACGCCGACATCGTGTTGTGGAACGGCGATCCACTTTCAACCATGTCGCGCTGTGAAAAAACCTGGGTTGATGGACGCCGGATGTTCGACCGAGACAACGACCTTAAACAAAGGGGCGTTTACGAGACCATGAAACAAAAACTGATTCAAAAAATCTTAACCTCCAACGAGAAAATGAATTCCCTTCCCCACGGCCGACAACCCAAGCCGGAAGAGATGTGGCCTCAGTGGGACGAGTTTTGTAAGTGTAAAGGTAAAAAGTAGAGGCACTAGCCCGATTCAACTCCAAAACCAAATCAATTAACCATGAAAAATAAGTTTCCGTCCACTGCCCATCTGGCCCTAGCCCTAGTTAGCTTGATCCCACTCGCGGTGGAAAGCCATGATGAAATTCCCGGTCCACCTCAGAAACAACCGATCGCAATTGTAGGAGGCACGATTTACCCAATCGCTTCACCACCCATCGAAAACGGTACGCTTCTGTTTGATAAGGGCAAAATTGTGGCGGTTGGTAAAACCGTTAAACTGCCACCCAATACCCTCAAAATCAACATTCCGGGAAAAAAAGTGTTCCCGTCACTTTTTGAATCGCATTCGCAGATGGGTCTCATAGAAATCGGCGCTGTCAACGCATCCGACGATCGACGAGAAATAGGAAACCTTAACCCCAACGTGAAAGCCCAAGTCGCCGTTAACCCGGACAGTGAAGTCATTCCCGTTACCCGCAGCAACGGGGTTTTACTGGCATTGACCGCGCCCCGAGGCAATCTGGTCGCCGGAAAATCAGCAATCATCCAGTTGGACGGCTGGACCTACGAAGAAATGACCGTCAAGGCCGTTGCCGCCATGAGCCTCAATTGGCCCCCAGTCCCTTCGCCCATCCCGGACATCTCAAAATCCCGAAAAACGGATTCACTTCAGCGTGAAACGGACCCTTTGAGTACCCTTGAAAAACTTTTCGACGACACACGAGCCTACAGCCAGGCCCTGAAATCTCAAGCCATC
>JAZABE010000141.1:0-2878 GCA_036137535.1 Planctomycetota bacterium
TCTCAGGACCTTCCCTTGCGAAGCCTAAGCTTGACCGAATCCGAACAGAAAGTGCTTGGCGGTTTTGGACTGATGACGGCTAAGCCAATGCTCTACGTAGCGAATGTTGACGAATCCGATCTTGAAGGCAAATCGGAGGCTGTACTGCAAGTTCGGGCCCATGCTGAAAAAGTGGGGGCAGGAATGGTCGCCGTTTGTGCCAAAATTGAATGTGAAATTGCGGAACTCGATGAAGAAGATCAGTCAGAAATGTTAGAGACCGTAGGGCTTAAAGAGCCCGCCCTCGCCGTTCTCGCCCGAGAAGCCTACAGATCCCTAGGACTGCAAAGCTATTTTACCGCCGGAGAAAAAGAGGTTCGCGCCTGGACGATTGTCGTTGGGGCAACAGCCCCACAAGCAGCAGGTGTCATTCACACTGATTTCGAAAAAGGGTTTATCCGAGCAGAAGTTTATAAACTGGATGATCTCATTGAGCACAAAACGGAAAAAGAAATTCGCTCCGCTGGAAAACTTCGGGTCGAGGGCAAAAATTATATCGTTGCAGATGGCGATATCTGCCACTTTCTTTTCAACTAACATCTTCAACGGGAGTGTGCCTGACATAAGTTCCGGTGACAATCCACCTCGTCAACAGTCGACTGAACCGCCGGCTTTTAAATTTTCCACACCTGTCAAACACTTTTTTCAGATCACACCAGTCTCTCGGTTCTGATTTGCACAGCTTCACCAGACACTACGCAGTCTATTTCAATTCACTGGGTTACCCTGTTTCCAATGATCTGGAGCGTTTTGCAATCTCCGATTCTTGTTTTCGTTTCATTCCCTCCCCCTTAGGTACTTTTGGACCAAGCATCAATCAGCAACAATTGAGGTTCGATTTTAATTAGCTCAATGGTGTCCCATGCGTCAAATTCCCCAATTCCCGTTTATTCTTTTTATCGTTGCCTTATTGACATTCAAGCAGGCAAACGCGGTGTCCGAAAATGCCAAACCCAATATCATCTTCATTTTGGCAGATGATCTCGGTTATGGAGAAGTTGGTTGTTATGGACAAAAAAAGATCCAAACCCCAAGCATCGATCGAATCGCAAAAGACGGAATTAGGTTCACACAGTTTTACGCAGGGCAGGCGGTCTGTGCGCCGTCACGTTGTGTTTTAATGACCGGAAAACACACCGGGCATTCCTACATTCGCAATAACGGTGACCCCAAACAGCTTCAATACCTGGCGCCAAAGTTTGGTTGGGAATTTCCTGGCCAAAACCCCATTCCAGATTCTGAACTCACGGTGGCCGAAATCTTAAAGAAACAGGGATACGCGACAGCTGCGGCGGGCAAATGGGGATTGGGGCACTTTGGCACCAGCGGTGATCCCAACAAGCAAGGGTTTGACCTCTTCTATGGATTCAACTGTCAACGACATGCTCATAATCACTACCCCAAGTTTCTCTGGCGAAACAACCAAAAAGAAATTCAACTAGGAAATGAGCGAAAGTTGAAAGGCAAGACGTATTCCCAGGATCAATTCATCAAAGTTGGCAAACAATTCATCCGCGACAACAGGGACAAGCCTTTCTTTCTTTACCTTCCATTTGCCGTTCCCCACCTCTCTATCCAGGTCCCAGACGAATCGGTGAATGCCTACCGAAAATCTCTCCAAGAAGAAGTTTACAAACACCGCGGTTATCTGGAGCACCCATTTCCGCGAGCCGGTTATGCAGCCATGGTCACTCACATGGATCGAGGCATTGGTGAAATTTTAGATCTGTTGGCGGAATTACAAATTGCAGACAACACTCTTGTTGTTTTTACATCTGACAACGGCCCAACCTTCGACCGTTTGGGAGGTAGCGATTCCGATTTTTTTGAAAGCTCTGGGCCGCTTCGTGGGAGAAAAGGATCACTCTATGAAGGCGGGATCCGCGTTCCGTTTGTCGCCAAATGGCCTGGCAAAATCAAACCCAATACTCAATCGGATCATTTATCCGCTTTTTGGGATTTCCTGCCCACGGTCTGCGAAATCACACAGGCAGCAACTCCTAATCAGATTGACGGGATCAGCATGCTCCCCACTCTTACCGGAAATACGCGTGCGCAGAAAAAGCATGATTTTCTTTATTGGGAGTTTGCTTCCTATGGTGGGCAACAGGCAATGCGCGGTGAACGTTGGAAAGCCATCCGGCAGAACATGTTCAAGAAAAACAATCCCGACCCGTTAAAAATTGAACTCTATGATCTGGTCAATGATCCAGGAGAAACTAAAGACGTCGCCGGACAGCATCCAAAAATTGTCCAGGAGATGGCGACAAAAATGAAATCTTCACGGGTACCCTCTGAACTTTTCAAGTTTCGAGGATTAGACCAACCTCCAAAATAAAGTAGAGGCGTCGCTGGGTGCTCGCCTCTCGTTTGGTCACTAGACAGTAATGTCTTGGGTCACTGCTTATTTGGCCGCTTTGGCTTTTTCTGGTTTGTTTTTTTCGATTCTTCCAAACATGTGGCCTCCGACCTTGTCGTGAGACCACGTTCCCGCGTACTTGCCCTTGTAAAAAATCACACGGGCTCCAAAGGCTCCACTGCCAACCAGTGGAATTTTGAAATTCGAGATCCCCACCATGGGTGTGTCGCCAGCCCATTCCACGGGAATGGTCAAAGGAACGGGAACGTCTATCTTTCCGTATTTAATTCTTGCCGTGAAAATCCAAAGATTGCCTTCTCCAAATTTTTCTACCTTATCAATCGTGTACTCTTCCTCGAGCAGCTTTCCTTTTTGGCCATCAATGGTAAAGGTTCCAATCAATTTAACACCGCTCATTTCTCTGGCGAACTTCTCGTACCTTGCCTTCCTTTGGTCATCCAGATCATTGAGCACAGAACC
>JAZABE010000142.1:0-6944 GCA_036137535.1 Planctomycetota bacterium
CAAAACACCTGGTCATGAAGCCCAAGCAGCCGAAAAAAACCAAGGGCGAGGTCATCGGAAGTTTTCGAAAAACCACTGCGGGATTCGGGGTGGTTCGCACACAGGCCGACACGCCCGTCTATGGAATCACGGACGTCCACATTCCGTCCCAAAATTGTCTCGATGCGGCCAGCGGTGACCGGGTTCGAATTCGTGTGACCCGTAAACGTCCTGGGCGGGATATTCCGTACGGGGGACGGATCGAGGAAATCGTTGAGCGCCGCACTCATCGTTTTGTCGGAACCTTTTTTGAAGAAGTTGGCTACGGCTACGTTCAAATCGATGGCAAAGAATTCAACGAGCCAATCTTGGCGGAAGATTCCGCGGCCAAAAATTGCCATGAAGGAGACAAGGTTGTCCTAGAGATGGTCAGGTTTCCCTCCAGCCATACCGAGGGAGAAGGGGTCATTGTCGAAGTCCTCGGGCCCCACGGACAACCCGGAGTCGACACGCAGTTGATCATGAACCAATACGGGCTGGAACCCGGTTTCAGTGAAGCCGTCCTAGATTGTGCCCGTTTCGAAGCCGACCAGTTTGACGAATCGATCACCGGGACACGGATTGACCTGACCGAAGAAACAATTGTCACGATTGACCCCAAAGATGCGCGTGACTTCGACGATGCCATTTCTTTACAAAAAATCGCCAACGGACACTGGTTGTTAGGCGTACACATTGCTGATGTTTCACACTTTGTCAAACCCAACACGGTCTTGGACGATGAAGCTTACAACCGCGGAACAAGTGTCTACTTGCCGGACCGAGTCATTCCCATGCTGCCCGAAATTATTTCCAACAATCTTGCCAGCCTGCAACCGGACCGGGTTCGTTATGCACTGTCGGCAATGATTGAATTCACACCGGACGGCGCTCCAGTTAAAACTAAGGTTCAACAAACGGCAATTCAAAGCAAAAGGCGGTTCACCTATGAGGAAGTCGATGATTTTCTCCAACGACCGGTGGCCTGGCGAAGAAAACTCGACCACGATACTTTTGATTTATTGGAACGAATGCATCAATTGGCTATGCGATTGCGTTCCCGCCGAATTCGCGACGGAGCCATTGAACTTCACCTACCGGAAATCCGGGTTGAAATCGACGGGCAGGGAAAAGTTTCTGGCGCCAAGGTTTCCCGGCATACGGAAAGCCATCAAGTCATCGAGGAATTCATGCTGGCCGCCAACGAAGCGGTCGCCCGGAAGTTCAATGACCTTGAACTTCCTTTCTTGAGAAGAGTCCACCCCCAACCGGATTCCCGGAAATTTGACGACCTGACCGATTTTGTCAACGGCATCGGCATTCACTGTGACAGCCTTCAAAGTCGTTTCGAAATTCAACGCCTGGTGAACCGCGTTAAAGGCAAGCCTCAGCAAACGGCCGTTAATTTCGCGCTCCTCAAAAGCATGCCCAAGGCTAAATATTCACCCGAAGAAGAGGGGCATTACGCTCTGGGCAGCAGCGCCTACTGTCATTTCACTTCTCCCATTCGTCGCTACCCGGACCTGGTAATTCATCGAATGGTCACCGCCATCGCTCAAGGGCGAAAACCCTCTGTCGACCAGCAAACGCTGGCTCGCATTGGGGACGACTGCAGCGCCCGCGAAGAAAATGCTGAACGGGCAGAACGAGATTTAACCAAACTTAAACTGCTCGGATATTTTTCAGACAAAATAGGAATGAAAATGGCGGCAGTGATTACCGGCGTCAAGCGAAGAGGATTCTTTGCCCAGGGAATCGATTTACCCGCAGAAGGATTTGTCAATGTTTTTTCACTTCCCAGAGACCGGTATCATTTTGACTCCACGGCCATGATCCTTTCTGGTTATCATCCAGAAAACATTTTCCAACTTGGAGATCGTGTCAACGTTCGAGTTGCCGCTGTCGATCTCAATCGACGGGAACTTGATTTCGAATTGGATCAACCCGAGACCAACCGTCGAAGCCGCAGCAGGCGCGATCCCGTACCCAAATCCCGGGGTCGACGTCATTCACCGGACGATCGGCCAAAATCACGCCAAGGGCACTCGGGTTCCACTTCAAAGCCGAAACGATCAAAAAAACGTTCGAAATCCCGAAAACGAAAATAAAACCTGGGGACCTCCTAAAACGGTTTCCAGGTTGAAATTGGAAACTCCCTAGGGAAGCCCCGGCGACTGGGACAGGAACCTCCCCAACACATTTTCGCGGTTTCTGGAACCGAGATTCTCGGATCGGGACTCTGCTAGAAAAGCCTGAGTTGGTCTTCTTGAAAATCTGGGGCTTGGGGAAGATCTCCAAGACCGGCTACTTTTCGTTGCAATACGGTGTGAAACCGTCGGGCAAAATCAGGGGCAAATTCTTCATCTGGTGTGTGCAGAAAGACAAACGGTTGTTTTTCTTGATTGATCCAATCCGCCACGATAGGTGCCCATTGATCAATCCAGCCAGTCAACTTGTCAACACAATTAATTCCAACGAATCTCAAAAACGGATGAGGGCCGGTGACCTGTCGGCAAATGGGTAACCGCGGTTTTCGGATCCTTGCTTCCGATTCAGTCAAATCGGCCGGCGGGTGGGCAAACAAGGGCCGCGAATCAAAAATCACGCGATCAATTCCGGCACCAGCCAACAATTCAGACAACTCAACCTGGTTCGGTTCTTCGAAATAATCTGGATGCCGCGTTTCCACGGCAAAGGGAAAGTCAGCCGGAAGCTGGCTGACAAATCGCTTCAACGAATGAAATTCCGCGAAACCAAAATCCGGTGGAAGTTGCAAAAAAGCCGGACCTAACTTCTTCGCATCTTTCAAAATTTGCAAGCAATCCAAAAAATGATCGATTTCCGGGTCACAATCGACTAATCGACAATCATGGGAAATCACTCGGGGAAACTTAAGGGCAAAACGAAAACCCTCGGCCGTTTCCCCCACCCATTTTTGAACCGTGGCCACCGTCGGCAGCGCGTAAAATGTCGTATTGCCTTCGACCGTCGAAAATTGTTTCGAATAGAGATTCAACCGATCTTTCCGTTTTGTCCCGACAGGAAACACCTTTCCCCGCCAGCGATCACAAGACCAAACCGGGCAACCTATATAGTATTTCTTGGAATCCATGACCCGAGCTTTAACGCTTTCGTTTTTTTGACCTCAATCCTCTAGGTTAGATATGGTAACATGAGGACTGGAGTTGCCCATTCACCTGTTCTCCAAGGCAGGCAATGCTTTCGATCTATCAAACGCTAAATCGCACGAAGTCGCAGTTCTCTCGACGACAAGTCTTAACCGCCGGAGGTGCGGGTTTATTTGGCCTCAGCTTGCCCAAGGTGCTCGAGGCGGAATCCGATAATTCGCATTTTCGAAAAGGGCGGGCAAAGTCAGTCATCTTCCTGTTTCTTTTCGGTGGCCCAAGCCAACTGGAAACGTTTGACCTAAAGCCAGAAGCTTCCGCTGAAATCCGCGGACCTTTCCGGCCAACTTCCTGTCGCACTCCCGGGTTGATCATGTCAGATCAACTCCCAAAACTGGCCCAAAGCTCAGACCAATTTTGCATTGTCCGTTCAATGTCTCACTCTTTTAATGACCACAGCGGGGCAGGGCATTACCTCCAAACCGGACGTCGCTGGCACATCCCAGTTGGAGGCGGGTTTTCCGCCACTCCTGAAGATTGGCCCTCTTATGGCTCGGTGGTTGAATACCTTTCCCAAAAACAACCAGGTGGCATCAACGCGGAAATTCCGGGATACGCTGTGCTCCCCAACCGGCTGGGCAAATTGCAGGAAGGCGGAAAGTATGTGCGCCCCGGCGAATACGCCGGGTGGCTCGGTAAACCGTACAACCCACTGACGACATTCATCGGCAAGAAATCAAGTACCGATAATCCTTACTGGAGGAACTGCTCCGATGAAGAATTGCGATTTGACCTCGAAGGGTTGGGCACGGAAGTTTCATTGGACGTGATGCGGCAGAGGATCTCACTGGCCAAACAATTCGACCAAGCCCGGAAAGCGAGAGATCAATCGTTTCTGGATTCGGGGAATCCTTTCCGGGACCGGGCTGTGGCCATGGTGACTTCTGACAGAACCCGCAAAGCTTTGGACATTCGCAAAGAATCACCTAAAACCCGGGACACCTACGGCAGGCACCTGTTCGGGCAATCCTGTTTGGTCGCCAGGAAATTGGTCGAGGCAGGCGTCCGATTTGTGACCGTTCACTACGATTGTGTCGATGGCTACAGCTGGGACTCCCATCGCAATAGCGACGATGTCAAAAAACACTTGCTGCCAACATTTGATCAAGGGTGTTCCGCTTTACTGGGCGATCTGAAACAACGGGGATTGCTCGATGACACAATGGTTATCGCCATCGGTGAAATGGGAAGAACACCAAAGGCCAACCCAGCATGGGGACGGGATCATTGGAGCACGCTTTTCTCTGCCTTAATTGCCGGTGGCGGCGTCAATGCGGGATCCGTTTATGGAAAATCCGATCCAATCGCAGCCTATGCGACGGAAAACCCCACTTCACCGGAAGACCTTGCCGCAACGATTTACTGGCGAATGGGAATCGATCCCGGCTTAATGCTTCCGGATGCTTTGGGGCGGCCCACCCCCATGATCTCGGGGGGAAACCCCCTCAAAGCCATTTTCACTTAAGGTATAAAGCCAACAGGAACCCCAAAACCATGCACCCAGCAAGCCATTTCCTCAAGCCTTCTCCTAAGTTCGCTCCCACTGGGTTATGATGAGTCAAAGCATCCACTTTACCCCGGAAACACAATGATTCGAATCGCGTCTTCCTTATTCACATTCTTTATCTTAATGGGTTCTACCACCATGGCAGATGAACTTAAAATTGGTTCCAAGGCTCCAGAGTTTTCCTTAAAAGGAACCGATGGCCAAACCTACCAACTTTCACAGTTCAAAGGGAAACAATACGTGATTGTCGCGTGGTATCCCAAAGCACTCACGGGTGGCTGAACCAAAGAATGCAAGTCACTTCGTGAAAGTGGCAAAGACCTCAAAGGACTCAACGTTGCCTTCTTTGGAGCCAGTTGCGATCCAGTAGAGCTAAACAAAAAATTTGCAGAAAAACTGGATCTGGATTATCCCCTGTTGAGCGATACAGACGGTTCGGTGGCCAAGGCCTACGGAATTCACAATGGCCGGTTCTCCAAACGGGTGACCTTTATTATTGATAAAGAGGGTAACATCGCTCACCTGGACTCACAGGTCAATGTTGGCACTCATGGCAAAGACCTTGTCGAGAAACTTAAAGAACTCCAAAAATAAATGACGGGCCCCTCAATTCGGGAGAGGTGGTGGCAAGTCGCAAGGCAGCCATTGATCTAACCTGTGGTTCGCTGAACTGCCATGAATTTCAAGGAAAGCTGCAAGCAAGCCGCGAAGGCAATTGCCGACGCAGACTCGTTGCTGATTGCCACTGGTGCGGGAATGAGCGTCGACTCAGGATTGCCTGATTTCCGCGGTGACCAAGGGTTTTGGAAAGCGTATCCACCATTCCGAGATGCCGGCCTCTCATTTACTGACGTTGCCAATCCCAAATGGTTTTTCACCAAGCCCGAACAGGCTTGGGGGTTTTACGGGCACCGATATCAATTGTACCGGGCGACCCGACCCCACCGCGGATACCAAATCTTGCTTCGCTGGTCTCAATGGCTAAGCGGTGACAGTTTTGTCTTTACCAGTAATGTGGATGGCCATTTTCAACAGAGCGGATTTGATCCCGAACGCATCGTCGAATGCCACGGGTCTATTCATCACTGGCAATGCAGTGCAGCTTGCACGAATCAAATCGGGCTAATGTCTGATTTCGAAATCCAGATTGACGAGAACTCCTTTTTGGCGAGCCCTCCTTTTCCACAATGCCCAAATTGTGGTGACCTTGCCCGCCCCAATATCCTGATGTTTGGTGATTACCAGTGGGTCGAAGACCGAACCCAGGAACAAATTCAGCGATACAACCAATGGCGTCAAGACACTGTCGGGAAAAAACACATCTCGCTGGAAATTGGCGCCGGCAAAGCCATCCCGACGATTCGCTGGGAATGTGAATCACAATCGGCACTGTTGATTCGCATCAATCCCAGAGACACCGATGTTCCCCCCGGAGGCATCTCGATCGCAGCCAATGCACTGGCAGCGATTGAACAAATCAACCGGGAATTGCAAGGAACAAAGCTGCACTTCACATCAACCCATTGAAAACCTGATGGACTCTTTGATTTTTCGGTTCAACGTTTACGCTCGGGTTCCCCTGAAACCCATTCTGACGAGCCATTGCGAGTCACCCAGCAACAGTCAAACCACAGTATTTTCGGGCAAGTAAATAATCGCACCACAGGTCTTACAGAAAACCGGCTTATTGGCTGCGAGATCGGAGTGTTGCATTCGTGTGATTTTCTGAAAACAACCGCCACAGAATTCCCCGTCCAAAGCCGCCAGTGATTCCTCGCCCCGAGAAGACGCCACTCGGGCATAATCGGGTTTTACTTCGATAGGAAGTTTTTCTTCTGATTGTTGCAGTTCTTCGTCAACGCGCGACAACTCCGATCGAAGCCCCGCTTCTTCGGCTTCGACTTTTTGCTTCACCTTCGAGTGATCGTCCTTGGCCGAATCCAGCTCGTCCTTGGCCCCGGCGATCAGAACCCCCAGCTCATCAATTCTCTCAAGCTGTTCAAAGATTTCATCCGAGAGGATTTCGTTAGCTTGCTCATCAGCCGCGATCTGATTTTTAAAAATCTGAAACTCTTCGTTGGATTTGGCGGCATTCAGCTTCCCCCGAAAATCCAACACTTTTTCTTCGCGTTGTTTAAGAAGAAGCTGTTTCTCACTGGAAAGAAGCTTGGCTTTGGTAAGCGACTCCTTCAACTGCTCAACGTTATCCTCAGCTTCACTCACCTTTTTCTTGG
>JAZABE010000143.1:0-7083 GCA_036137535.1 Planctomycetota bacterium
TTTACGATTCGCGAAATTCGATTGTGATAGGTCACATTGGTTGCTGGACCGGTTGTTTTCAGGTTTTCTTGCCAGAGGTCGCACCCGGGTGCTGAGGTTGCGGCGATCTTGATGGGTTGTCCGCTAAGCAGTGCACTCAATGCATTTTGCAGGTAGTTACTTTTCGGTTGGTCGAGTGAATACCCCAATCCATATTGATCGTCCACGGCGCCCCGGTAGACCAGCGTGCTCGCGGAGTCGAACACAAAAACTTCCGCAGTTGTTCGGATTTGGAAAGCCCGAGTGAATTGGTCCACTTTGTCATGGATGTACGGGCCGACAAATCCATGATCCTTGATTGCTGCTCGAATATCATCCAGATCATCTGAGGGCAGTGTGTTGAGGAAACAGAACCTGACACCGCGGGCTGAAAATCTTTTTTCGATTTGAGCCAGGGTCGGTGCATACTTTTTGCAGATCGGGCAACTGGTGCTGGTGAGGGCTACGACGGTAGCCTTGTGATTTTGGCTGAATCCCAGGTCAAAAATTCGGCCGTCAACCGCAGTTGCCTTGATCGGCTTGAAAAATTCACCCACCTGGATTTCAGAAGGTTTCAGTGGTTTGGGGGCGATTCGAATGGGATCCTGGTCATCCGCCTGGACGAGAGGGTCGGAGGCCGCGACTGCTGAGAGCAGGAAAAGGGCCAAGCAAAAAAAGGATGGTTTGAACAATTTGACGTTCCGTAGTTGAGTGAATTGCGTTCCTGAACCAGATTGGCCCGGTTAAAATTCCCGGGCTTCAAAAACCAAGTCTCCCGGATATTTTGAACCAGAACAAGAGTTATAACGTCCCCGGGGAAATTTCGAGACCTGGTTTTCTGGGCGCAGCAGAATTTTTCACTGGAAATTTACCCGGAATGGGAGCGGTAACTGGTTAGTCCCGTAAATCTCTGATCGATTCGGCCACCCCTGGATTTGCGGCCACCAGGAAGGGTTCAGCCCGGAAAGGGTCGACCGGGTTTCCCTCGAGAGTCATTACGACTCCCCCGGCTTCTTCCAGAACGCATTGAGGGGCAGCAATATCCCAGGCTGCCTGTTTCACATTGGCTTGACAGTTGTCGTGGATGGCGGCGACCAACTGGGTTTGCGGATCGGCAATTCGCATTGCTACTCCGGAATAGGGTGCACTTTGGGTTACCAGTGCTGCACCTTTGGCAGTTCTGAGTTGTTTTCGAAGCAAGGCAAAGACGTTGGTTTCAAAACTGGAATCGCCGTAGGCGTTGAGTTCAACCCAACCGGAATTGAGGCTGCACTGTTGGTCGGATTTGAGTGGCTTCCCATCTTGGTAGGCCCCCTGCCCTTTTTCAGCATAAAACCATTCGCCGGTTACCGGGAAATAGACCACGCCCAACTGGTTTTCTCCCTGCTGACGCCGAGCAATCAGAACCGAGGAAAAGTGCGGGCCGGTTTGAAACAAGAAGGCGCTGGTCCCATCCAGAGGGTCGACGATCCAGAGATTGTTTGGATCGGTGTGCACTTCGGGTGAGAGTTCTTCAGAAAGGATCGGAAATTGCAGAGGATCTTTTTTGAGGATTTGGCAGGCCGCTTCATCGGCCCGTTCATCAATGTTGGAAACAAAATCCCCGATCCCCTTGGAATGAATCGTGTGTAATCCTTGGTAGCCTTGACGAATGATTTCACCCGCGAAAAATGCTGCCTCGGCTGCGAGCTGAAGGTCTGCCGACAAGGATTTTAAATGTTCGGGGATATTGCTCAAATGGACACCAGGTTGTGGCGAGGTCGCTGGGTAGAGTGGGTAACGTTAAGAGATTTTAACTCATTTCGTGGAAAGGATCAGGTGACCGGTCATTGAATCCCTTTGTTTTCCAGGACAACTCAGGATTGAGGTGCACGTTTCTCTCACATTTGTTCTATGATGACCTTGCCAAGAACGCCGGACCCGATTCCGTTTGGGGCGATGGGGTTTTCCCGTTCGCAAACAGGGCCTGGTCTCACCAAATTGAATGATTCCTCCACCTCATCTCGGGTGATTTTATGCCCAATCCTCTGACCGTGCTTGCTCTGGGTGAAATTCTATGGGATGTGTTCCCGGAGCGGACTTGTTTCGGGGGGGCTCCGGCCAACTACGCGTGTGCTCTTTCCGAGTTGGCCGGTGAGCCGGTCGATGTGAAGCTGTTCAGCGGGGTGGGACGTGATCCCCTGGGGCAGCAGGCCCTCGAGGAGCTGGAGGGCCATGGGGTTGGGATTTCTCTCGTGCAACGCCCGGCTTTCCCGACTGGGCAAGTGTCTGTTCACTTGACGGCTGACGGTAACGCGGATTATCGGTTTGCCGAAAACGTGGCCTGGGACAACCTGCAGTGGACAGAATCCCTGCAGTTGGAGGCGAGGATTGCCGACGTCGTGTGTTTTGGGACGCTTGCCCAAAGGGCGAGCGGCTCTGCCGCGACCCTGCAGCAACTGGTGAGGCAGACATCAGAAGCCAGTTACCGGGTGTTTGATATCAACCTTCGGTTTCCCCACGTGGTGGATTCGGTGATCCATCAATCCCTGGCTTTGTGCAATGTTTTAAAATTAAATGAGGAAGAACTGCCTTACCTGGCGGATTTACTGGGAATCTCGGGAAGTCAGGCGGATGTTTTGAAGGTGCTGTACCAACGATTTGATCTGCGATTAATTGCCCTGACGCAAGGCGCGAAGGGTGCGGTGCTGTTTAACGGAGCAGAGCAGTTCAAATTTACGTCCCCGGAAACCCGGGTTGTCGATACCGTTGGGGCAGGTGACGCATTTACGGCTGCGTTGACCCTCGGGCTGTTGAGGTTGGAAAACGCTGAACATTCCAGTTCGCTGCAGAAGCTTGGAGAGGTCGCTTGCCGGGTCGCCGCCTTTGTTTGTGAACAGCCGGGTGCGACCCCATCTTTCCCGGCCGATTTGAAAACTGCAGCCCTTTTTTGAAAATCACCCCAATGAGTTCTTTTTTGTCTGCGAAAGAAAAGGGAGAGGGATGATGCCTTTCTGCAAACGATGCTCCCGGCTGGGTTCACTTGATCGTGATGCCCTCGCGTTTGGCGTTGAGGATCATGATCCTCTTGAAGTAGAAAAAAGGATACTTGTCGATATATTTTCGATTTGAAATCCCCTTTTTCTTCCGGTCGATCTCCCGTTGCACCCAAAAAAATGATTCGTCGACCACTTTTTGTTTCAGCTTGCCGGTTTTGACCATCCCCACGATCATCGTGATGAATTTTTTTTCTTCGCGAGTCCGAACTTTGAGGCTGTACTGCAGGCGTTCTTCCAGTGTCGCTTTGCGATTCCGGATAGTATCTTGCGCACTGGCAATTGATCCCAAGGCGGTCAATAGGAAAAATACAGTTAGTGCTTGGCGGACGACAGACATTCTTAATCCCCATCAAAAACGTTGTTGGGGGGTAAATACCAAACCGGTGAAACGACCACAACCTCAAAAGAGAGGCTACCGTAACGCCAGCCAGATTATCCAGCTGGCAATGACTAGGCTGGCGATTATTAACGAGGTGGATCGCCGGTTTTGGGCAGCCCGGCGACTCTCTAGAGCATTGGCTTGGTGCCACGTGTTTTCATCTTCTTTGCTGATTTCGCCCGACCAGGCGGGAAATTCTTGCCCGGCGGATCCGCATTTTGGACAAAGCTTGTGGCAGAAGTGGATCCAAGACCTCTGGGAAACAACCATGGAAATCAGGCCGGCAATCGCCCACTCTAACCTGCTTTTGGATTTCGTAGAAAACAAGACTTTTCCCTTGTAACTACAGTTTGTGCATTGGATTCTCGGGATTTCGGGCTCATCGGTCAGTTCATCCGGGTCGGTTTCGACGGAAAAGTTCTCGTCCAGTCGGCCCTTTGTATCCGTTCCGCATTTCCAACAGACCTGGAACTGCGAATCGATGAGCGTGCGACAATGGGGGCAAGTCCAGGACATGCGGTTCGAAGTGAGTTGTCAGCAACAATCCGAGCCGCCGCAGCCGCCGGTAATTGGCAGGGCATTCGGTTTTTGCCGAGGTTCGGCAGGGTTCTCCCCGGTGGCATCGTATCCCAGTTTGGTTTCCTGGGGATCGCGGATCTCACCTTGCTTGCAGTCAAACGGAACAGCCTCGTCGTCGGACCGTTCCTGGGCAGGCGGGATGGGAGTGATGGAGTCGGCATAAGGGCCTGAGGTGTAACGCTGGAAGTTTTTTTGACATACGGCAATCCGGTCGCCCCGGGTGATCAGGTGATCTTCGTCGTCGACCACAGCTTTCCAAGGGCCGTTGTAGACTACTGCGTGTCCGTAATCCATGCAGGGGCCTTCAGAGAATTTGTAGGCCCGGACGGTCATGCTGCGAAATTCGATTCCCTCGACCGTGACCCAGGGTTCTTGCTGACGAGCCAGAATTTCAACGCCATAAAATCCATTGTCCTCAACGGCTTGCTGTAATTCGTTTTCAAGAAACGCCCCGCTAATGCATCCGCTCCACAATTCCGGGTCATCCTTCAAGTGCTGGGGGACAGGTTCGTCGCTGACAATGTCACTGATTACGGCGCGGCCACCGGCTTTGAGGACTCGATGGATTTCCTGGATCATTTTGAGGCGATCTTCCGGGTCGACCAGGTTCAATACGCAGTTTGAGAGAACGACGTCGATCGAATTGCTCTCGATCATCGGCTGGGAACGGTTTTGTTCACGGATTTTCTGGTTGAGTTCGAGCCAGCCAGAAGCTGAGGTGATGGGAGTTTCTGCGATCAGTTCTTCGACTTCGTTTAAGTTGGTTGCCAGGTCCTGGATTCTTCCCTTGCAGAATTTGACGTTGTCGTAGCCGATTCGTTGGGTGATTTCATTTTTGAACTGGTGAGCCAGTTTCAGCATGTCATCGTTCATGTCGACACCGATGACCTGGCCGGATTTACCGACAATTTGCGAAGTGATGTAACAGATTTTTCCTCCTCCGCTGCCGAGGTCCAAGACGGTTTCTCCCGCCTGGACATACTTGCTGGGGTCGCCGCAACCGTAGTCCCGGTCGATCAGCTCTTGAGGCAGGACTTCCAGGTATTTGTTTTCGTAATTAACCGGACAGCAAAGCGCCTGCTCTTGGTGTTCCGATGCGGCTGAATAACGTTCCTTGACAGCGTCTTCAATGTTCAGTGGCGTTTGGTTCATTTGGTTAACTGGAAAAGGTGACCGGGTAACTGGATTCGCGACTGGGTGTGTTTGCTGGATTCTAGAGGAATTGTCGCAAGCGGGAAGTCCCTGGAGAGGGTTCGCAGCGCAGCAACCCAGCAAGACGTCACTCCCGACGCTTTTCCAATAATTTTATCCGTTTTCGCCGGTTTTGCCCACTGAGCAACGTTGTCAACTTTTTCATTGGGCAACATAATGCGGAATCCACTTTTGGAGTGCATGATTACGGGTTGGGTAGTCCAATCCAGAATAAACTTGCCCTGAGGTGTTTTTCAGGGTGTGTGGCTTGCATCGAGGTGGTTTCCTTGGATTTCTTTTAGCGACCCAGCCCGATATTGCAGGGGAAGTCCAGTTGAATCGAACCGTTATTCAGGCAGTAAATAAAGATGAGCGACAAATTTCAGGGACTGGCGATCACTTTTGACGACGTCTTACTGGTTCCCCAGTACAGCGAAATCATGCCCCATGAATGCGATGTTTCGACCCAGTTTACTCGGAATATCAAACTCAATGTCCCGCTGATCAGTTCCCCGATGGATACCGTGACCGAGAGTGCTATGGCGATTGCCTTGGGTAAGTTGGGCGGAATTGGCGTGATTCACAAGAACATGACGGTGGAAAACCAAAAGGAGGAGGTGGCCAAGGTCAAGCGGAGCGCTAATGGGATTATTGAGAACCCGATTACTTTGCCGCCAACCGATCCGGTTTCACGAGCGCGTGAAGTGATGGACCAGCACAATTGTTCAGGGGTTCCGATCACCTTGGAGGATCACAAGCTAGTGGGCATTATCACCCGGCGGGACTTGAGGTTTCTTGAAGCTAGCGACACACCGATAGCAGAGGTGATGACCCGGGAGCCGTTGGTAACGGCTGCGGAAAAGGTGACGCTTGAGGAAGCTGAGAAAATTTTAACGGCTAAAAAAGTGGAGAAACTTTTGCTGGTTGACGATGAGTACAAGCTAGAGGGTCTCATCACGATCAAAGACATCGACATGATGAAACGCTTTCCCAATGCCTGCAAGGATAAGCAGGGCCGTTTGCGGGTAGGAGCCGCCGTTGGGGTTGGCGAATTTGATCGAGCTGAGAGCCTGATTAAACAGGAAGTAGACGTTTTGGTTGTTGACAGTGCTCATGGGCACTCGAAAAACGTGGCCGAAACGGCAAGAGAAATAAAACGTCAATGGGACATTGATCTCGTTGCGGGAAATATCGCAACGTCTCAAGGTTGTATTGACCTGATTGAGGCCGGGGTGGATGCCGTCAAAGTCGGTATTGGTCCGGGTTCAATTTGCACGACTCGTATTGTCTCTGGAATTGGCGTTCCCCAGATAACGGCAATTCAAAATGCGGCAACAGTTGCTCAAGAGCGAGGTATTCCAGTAATAGCGGATGGAGGGATTCGTTATTCAGGCGATATCACGAAAGCGATTGCAGCTGGAGCGAATTCATGCATGATCGGTGGGTTGTTTGCAGGGCTTTCGGAGAGTCCTGGCTCAAAGATCTTGTACCAGGGGCGGACATTTAAAGTGTATCGTGGCATGGGTTCCATTGGTGCCATGGTGCAAGGTTCCCACGAACGATATCGTCAAGGCAACACTGAGAAAGGAACCGACAAGCTCGTCCCGGAAGGGGTCGAAGGTCGAGTTCCTTTCAAAGGACCACTTGCCGAATTTGTTTACCAGCTTGTAGGGGGTCTGCGAGCTGGAATGGGGTATTGCGGAACGCCGACCATTGAGGCGCTTCGCAAGGAAGCACAATTTATCCAGGTTTCACCTGCAAGCGTCAGAGAAAGTCACCCTCATGACATCGCCATTACACAGGAATCTCCCAATTACAGCGTCGAAGAATCGGGATCGGATAAAAGGACCTAGCCTTGGCTGCCCGGTCCTGGTTTTA
>JAZABE010000144.1:0-1384 GCA_036137535.1 Planctomycetota bacterium
GTTCACCAACTAAATCGGTCAACCCGGATTCAACTTGGCCTTCGGGGTAGCTCAGCTTGGAAGCATCGACATCAATATTCTTTTTCTTCAATTGGCGATCGAAAAACTCGATATTGACCGGCCCCAACTCGTTTCGGAAAACAACGCTGTCCACCAGGCCGTCAGGGTCATTGATAACTACCGGGTTGAGAATTCCGACCAACGCCGCTGACGCAGCGACGGTCTTACTTTCCACACCCGCCGGCTCCTCTACGTCGAAGGGAACAATTCGATTTGTTCGGTCGATTTCCGAAATAGTTGTGCCATAGGCAATCTCTTTTTCAATGCCTTCCAGAAAGCCATCCACAGATGCAAACTGGGTGGTTTTCCGCGTGGGGTAGTTCAGGTCAAACTGCAACTCCGGCCCACCCACATAAACCAGGTCACTCCCAGTACCGGTATTGACCACAAAGTCAGCCAGCGAACCCAAATTTACGCCGTAAAGATAGACCCGGTCATCGCCCGGGCCTGTAATTAACTGGACGCGTTCGATATTAAACAATTCTTTAAGCTTGACACCGGCACCAAAAATCCTTTGAACGGTCTCCCCGTCGTCGTTTGTTTCGGTGAAGACATGGAATGTGTCACTCAATACCGTTCCCACAATCGCGATGGAATCAAACCCAGAACCCCCGTCAATTTTGATATTGGCGTTTTCTACGTAAACCAGCGCGTCAATATCGACTTCTCGAGTATCGTTATTGCCTTTCTGGTCCGACTCACTTCCTTCACCACTGGCACCACTAACCGTCGCTGTTTTGTTATCGATTTCAACGACATCATCGTCTTCGTTGATCGTCAATAATGCCTTGACAAAAAACGTGTCATCCCCGTTATCACCATACAGTTCAATATCTGCCTTGTTGTGGTTGACCTCGAAATAATCCTCGCCATCACCACCGTAGAATTTCATCTCGTACGAAGCGCCATGCGTAATCGATTCGACGACCGCGATTTCACGACCTTCAACCCAAACCAATTTGGTTTTAAGAATCGAACCGACAAAAAACTGGTCATCTCCCTCATTCCCGTAGACATTCATGACTTCCGAGGTGTCATCACTGATAAACCGATCATTGCCGGGTCCACCGAAGACATTGACTTGTTCAATGGTGGCATAGTTCAACACCTGGTAATCCTCACCAGTGCCAAGCTTCTTTTCTTTGACCTTAAGGAGTTCATCCTCGTCGTCCAAATCCGCCTTGCCATACTCAGAATCGTCAGCATCAAAATGGGTGAAAATCAACCCATCACCGTGCTTTCCAAGTGAACGACTCCCCAAGGTCAGATTGCGGGATTCCTTGAACTCTTTAGCCGGGTCTTGCTCTCGGTCATAAACCGTGTC
>JAZABE010000145.1:0-4573 GCA_036137535.1 Planctomycetota bacterium
GGTAAAGCTTTTGAGCCGGATCTGCGGCCCCGGGATCAGCGGATCATCGAGTCGACGATCTTGATCTTGGAATCTTTGGCCTAGCCTTTGTAGGTTCAATACGGGGTGAGTGATTGAGTACGTTTTCCGCCCGGTTGGTTTCAGTCAACGGGGTAACTAATGGAGTAACTCAGTCATGGCCCCCGTGCTATCGGCGAATTGTTTGCCGAGAATATCCGCGGCGTTGAACATCGAGGCCAACCGGTTTGTCAGTGGGAGGTTTTGTTCCCCACAAACTCGTGTAATTGGTTGTGCTTAAATCCAAGTTGTCGGCCTCCGGTGAGTTGGATCGGGTCCTTTTGGGTGTTGTGGGAGGCTGGCGGACTCTCAAAAGAGGAGGGTGCGATCAGGTTTGTTGCCATCATCCTCCGGGGTCGCGCGCAGACGCTGCAGGAAATAAGCGTGTTGTTTGGCTCGCCACTGGTCCGACTGCTCTGGATAATCGGGCGCCTCGGACCTCGATAGGAGAGTGTTTTGCAGGATCCGCAGGAAACGCGACTACCTCCGGTACCGAGAATGAGGGATGGGAAGCGGAGGCGGTGCCCATGCAACTGGGCAGCAACCCAGTTGGCTGGATTGTTTGCAGTTGAATTCCGGTGAATAATTGTCCTGATATCAAAGCGACCGATCTGTACTCAACTCAGCGAGCACCTTAGCTATGCAGCCGACCCGTATCGTCATGGCCTTAATGGTTTTTATTGCAGTAACTTCACGAATCGATGCGCAAAACAGGGGGGGCGTTTCCGGTGGTACGTATGTTCACCCCAAGCCTGAGCAGTTTACCGACTTTCGCTTTATCAGCCCGTTGCCTGCCTCCTTTGTTAATGCGTATCCCAAGCGGAAAGCGATGGGAAATCAGTACCTGGATTTCTTTGGAATCATTGCCATTGTTGGCGAAACCCAAAAGCAGCGAGTCGACATGCGGCGGCTCGCTCATGCGTTAATGGGGTTGATTGACAATGACCAAGACGGCTTACCGGATGATGATCGCTTATGGAAAAAGTGGCAAAAAAAAGTCAGTGACAAGAATCGCTGGGTGCTTTATGTTACCGAGCAGAAGGCAAAGTATAAGTCATTCGATGGCGAAAGCCCTAGTGTCTATCACCAGGGTTGGAGCTCTTTCCGGGATGGTGAAACATTGCATTTGAGCAATATTCAAGAAGAATTGTTTCACTTTCTTCAGAGGTATTTCTGGGAAATAGAATACCCGCAAGCATTTAGCCTTGATGCGAATCCACGCAGTATTGCCCATCGAGCCGCTGTGGAAGCTGTCAACAATAAACACTACGTCTACGACCAGGACTGCATTACTCACAGCGGCTGCCTGGTTCCTGAGTTTTTCTTTTGTGTGATGACTGATGTGATGAAAGGTTGGCAGGGTGACGGTTTTGAGGCGCCTGGAAAGGATGAATGGAGATTGAAAGGCAACCGTGATGCGATCCGCAAGAATTATCCAGAGATGATGGAAATGATTCTGGCTCTGCAGAATCAGGGAAAGCTTCCCAGGAAATGGCCCAGTTTTTTTCTTAATAAGGACCGCCGGGCCTTACGCTCTTCTCAAAACAACAATTAGACACAAGCAAGCCGAGTTTTTTGCCGGAGGATCGGCGAAGGTCACCCTGCGAAACCATTTTCACTGGCCGTTCGGTCCTTGGCTGGAGTGTCGATTATCACGCCACGTTTGTTGGCATCGTGTTGGGTAATCCGTCAGGATGCCATCGACACCCGCTGCCTGGGCTTGCCGCCAGTTGATTGGGTTTCGGCGATTCTCGCCAGTTCCTGAATAGTTGTACAATACCTGCTTACGGCTTTGGTGGAATTGCTCAACCTCTTCTTGAGACGGCGTGTAGCTCAATAAGAAGACATCCAACCGGTTCTCCTTGAGTGCGGCCTTAGCCGATTCACGATTGACATTCTGACCAACCCGGACGCGAGGATCGATTTTCTTGAAGCGTTCACTCATTTCGCGGCTCTGGTCAAATGCAAAAGCGTTGTCAAGCATGTTGTATTGCCGCATCATCGCAACCAGCTTTTTTTCGCCGTCGCGGGTAATTTGTTTTATATTTAACGCGATAATCGTCGGGCCTTGTTTTCGCTGTTGGATCAATTGAAAGGTTTCTTCCAATGTGGGTACCTTGACCCCCTTGTAACTGGCGTCAAACCAACTTCCCGCATCCAGTTTCTTGACCTCGGCCAAAGTCACTTCACGGATCGACTTGTTTGGGCCATTGGTCGTTCGCTTTAGATTGTCGTCGTGGAGGACCACTAGGTGGCCGTCAGACGTTGTGCGGATATCGAGCTCAATTCCCATCCGCAATTCCATGCAGGCTGCAAATGCCGGTAGAGTATTCTCAGGGGCATGCCGTAACAGCCCGCGGTGGGCAATGGCAATTGGGTCTGCAGCATCAGTTGAGATGCAGATGAGGCATCCAACCACAAAATGGAGGGAGTTTTTCATTGAATCGCTTTCGTGTGAAATTGGAACACCAAGAAGAAGATTTCAATTAAAACAAGTTTCGACTCCAATGCAAATTTTGTTTTTTAACCACCCTGCTTGCGGTCTTGGTCCAGTCTTTTGGTTGGTCGTTTAAGTTGAAATCTTTGAATTTGCTAGTGAATTCCTTCCCCCTTTCCAGTGGCCGTTAGATTTTCAGTGTCTTGGTGAAATTCAGCTTTTTGCAGTTGGATGACCGGCTTTGCCATCCAGTTCACTTTCAGGTCCACTGGCCCTTGGTCTGGGCTTCATCGCTTTGAAGTGAATGCGAGGCAATCGATAGATCGCTGCTGCGGTAGCGATGGCCGGGAAGACTGGCTAGGTTCCGCAAAAGGTCTGGCAAACCTTTTCTTCCGGCTTGGGTGAGGATTGGTAGGGCTTGAGATCCGGGCTGTTTTTATAGGGTTCCTGTAGTGCTGTCAGGAGGGATTTCAATGGTGCCAGGTCGCCGTGGGTCGCAGACTCCAAAACCTGTTCCACCTGATGATTGCGGGGGATCACCGCCGGGTTGCTGGCACGCATCAATTTCAAAGAGGATTCGATTGGTTCCTGGTTTTTGGCGAGTCGCTCCTGCCAGCGGGCATGCCATTTTTTGAAGGTGTCATCGTCATAGAGGGGGCCTGTGGGTGGTCTGTTATACGTCAAATCTAGAAAAGTGTTGGTGTAGTCCGCTTCTTGCTTTTGCATCCAGTCTAGGAGGTCAGTGATGAGACTTTCATCTTCTGTAGAGTCGCCAAACAGACCAATTTTGGCACGCAGCATGGACAGTGATTTTTCTTTATACACCGTGCCAAAACCGTTGATGACTTCTTCAGCGATCTCTTTTGCGGTTTCCGCGTTGTCATCCAGCAGGGGCAGCAGCGTCTCGGCAAGCCGCGCCAAATTCCACTGTGCGATGGCGGGTTGGTTGGCATAAGCGTAACGTCCCTGGTGGTCGATGGAGCTAAATACTGTTCCGGGATCGTAGGTGTCCATGAATGCACATGGACCATAATCAATCGTTTCGCCTGACAAAGCCATATTGTCCGTGTTCATGACACCGTGGATGAAGCCAACACGCATCCAATGAGTTACCAACTCTGCCTGTTTTTCAATGATCGTTTTCAGTAGTGCAAGCGGTTTGTTTTGCGTGGACTTAAGATGAGGAATGTGCCGCTCAATGGTGTAATCCAGTAGAGATTTGATGGTATCCTGATTTTGTTGCAATGCGGCGTACTGAAAGGTTCCGACTCGAATATGCGAGCTGGAAACCCTTGTGAGGATTGCTCCTGGCAAAGGCGTTTCTCGGTACACCTGCTGGCCGTTTGTCACGACCGCAAGGCTACGAGTCGTCGGTATGTGGAGTGCATGCATGGCTTCGCTGATGAGATATTCACGCAGCATCGGCCCGATTGCAGCCCGTCCGTCTCCGCCTCTTGAATAGGGCGTGGGCCCGGAACCTTTAAATTGAAGGTCAACACGTTGACCGCTCGGAGTAACATGTTCGCCCCAGGCAATCGCACGCCCATCGCCCAGCAGGGCCAAGTGCCCAAATTGATGTCCGGCATAAGCCTGTGCAAAAGGTTCCGCTCCCTCCGGCATTTGGTTTCCGGCAAACATTTGGGCCAGCTCAGTCGAGCTGATACTGGAAAAGTCCAAGCACAGATCGATGGCCAACTGGGTATTCAGAAGGACCATTTCCGGCTTGGGCACCGGCGTCGGCTGGAGTTTTGTGTAGAAGACGTTTGGCAGGTGAAGGTAAGTGTTGTCGAATTTGAAAGTGGAGCTAGACATTTTGGGTTGCCTCAGTAACGACTTGATCCAATCGTGTAATGCTTCCTTCTACACGACTTTATCATCACCACTGGAATCGTCAAAAGGAGTTATCGCTTAGCCTGAGTCTAGGCCAATGGACCCGTATGACCCAAGGGGAAAAAGGGAGGGTCGATTGGGGTAGCGATAATGTTGGATTCGGAGTGCTTTGGGATTCGAGAGTCGGCTGATTTTGGGTGGTTTTTTTGGGGAGGCTGCGGATTGCGGGGATTTGAGGTCACGGCACCG
>JAZABE010000146.1:0-5749 GCA_036137535.1 Planctomycetota bacterium
GCGAAATGATTTCGAGCAGGTCTCGGATTAATTATGATGGGAAGGGTGTCTTGCGAAAGCTGTACACCAACGGTGGAGCTGGCCGGTCTGTTTATGCACTTGAAGATGAAAACGGGAAAGTTGTCAAAACGATTTCTGCATCCAGTGGAGTCAACTTGGAACGGTTCGTGGGGAAACCAGTTGGGCTGTTTGGGAAATCCGGATTTAATCAACGTTTAAATCGCCCCCATCTCACCGCTCAAAGAGTGATTGACCTAAACAAAATTCGTTGATCATTGAAACGGATTCGGGTTGAAGTCAAAACCCTGTAAAAGCGGTGTCAATGCCGGACCGTTCGGTTGAACCTCGAAATCGGTTTCTCAAGTTTTGTATTTCTAGGTATCAGCATACAGAGCAGATTCTTTCTGCAATGCGGTTAGGGATCCTTGAAGTTGTTCACGGATTTCAGCCATCAAGGGGTCTTCGACTGCCCCTCGATCTCTTTTCGTGGAAACCTCGATAGGATCGAGTACATCGACGACAGCTTTCAGGTTTCCATGGATCCTCGCCTTGTCTGTCAAGTCTTCCTCAAATCGCTCAATCGTTTCCAAGATTCGATCGACGCTAGGAAATTCCTTGACATAGTCTTTTGGATAGCAGTCAAGCTGTTGGGCTAGATAGGTGTCTTCGAGATGTTTCCATCTTCTTGATTTTTCTTGTTCGTCTTTGATTTCTCCTCGGGAAATTTCGGGAAAAATTTTCATTCGCAGGTTTTTGATGCGAATCTGGACCCCTTCATTAGTGTTCGATTCATGACCTAACCATTCTTTTTCAAGCGGTTGCAACAAGTGATCCACGAGTTTTTGTTGCCGGTCGACAAAGTCTCCTGTAGGATCTGGAACTTCATATTGAAGTTCTTTTAATTTAAGTAGTGCACTTCCGAGTTTCCTGATTCGATCAAGCATGGGAACGTCTGACTGTTCCCTCCACGAGATTCTACGTTCAATATCTCCCAGAGTTTCATCGCAAGCTTTCCTGATGTCACCACCGTAGAGGTATTTGATTGAAATGGGATGCACAACAACTTTGCCACCATCACGTTTGGCCCGTTTTTTTGCAGCGGCACGGGCGATGAAAGAAGTGCCATCCATCATTGCCATTAATTTGTCGTTGGTCCGACTGGTTGTTCCTTCCGGGAAAAGAATAAACATCCGGTCACCTTCAGCCAGCAAGTCAATAGCTGTATCAATTGCTTGCCGGTCAAGCCCTTCACGATTGACACTGAATGCCCCCATGGAGCGAAGTACCAATTTGCGGAGCCAGCCTTGGTTGAAAAGGTGCCAACTCGCCATTGCATAAAACGTGCATTTGATTTTCAACCCTATAAATCCCATTACCATTGGGTCGGCGGTACGTGAATGATTCGGGGTTAGCATGATACTGTGGCCGGCATCAATTGAGGATTGCAGCCTTTCAATATTTCGAACTTCAGATGATTCCACACCTTCGAGCGTCTTGAGCCACCGTTTGAAAATTCCGGAGTGCATGATGAGTTTGAGTCGCCATGTTGAACGGATAGGGGGGACAAATTCGTAGGGTTTTTCAATAAGTACGTTTTGCATAATCGTTAGATTTTATCTTGGGGTTCAATTCTAGTTTGGCGATGCTCAGGATCCTGCAATGTGTGTCATAGCAATTCTCTAAAGCCTTTTCGCGGTAAAATTTCCGAGGAAGTTGAAATTATCTCGGAATTCCTTGAATTCATGCTTCATATTTCAGGTAGGCCATCAAAATTCAGCTCGGACTTGGCCTGAGATTTACGGCACATTTATTCTAAATGCTGCATAGTCGATCCTCGTAACCAGTCGATGAATAGCCACAGGGCCGTTGTATCGCCAGCGATTTGAGCCGGCCGTTGAGTGAATTCGTCTTTGACTCAATCGGAGACCCCTCACGGGGCGATCACCAGTCTATGCACTCAGGGAAAGGCTGTTCCTTACATTTTACCTCGAAATGGATCACGTTGAGCAATGCCAGTTTCCAAGATCAAAAAGCTTAAACTGAAATCCAGGATTTCAAATACCAGTAGTACGGTCCGCTGGAGAGATGCATTTATCGAGTATATGCGGACCGAATGTCATTTATCGGAAAATTCGGTGGCAGCATACACCCGTGACATTAACCGATTTCAAGAATGGCAAAAAGCGAAAAGGATTCCTGAATTGACAATCCGTGATCTTGCGGAATTTGTTGCGTGGCTTGGGAGCAAAGGATTAGCACCGGCAAGCATTGCTAGGCATATAGTTGGCTTACGCATGTTTTTTCGCTTTCTTCAAATCGAAGGCGTCTTGAAAGATAACCATGCCGAATTGTTGGGTAGCCAAAAACTTTGGGAGCGGATTCCAAGAGTATTGTCTCCCAAGCAGATCGACCAGTTTTTGAATTCGCCGCAGCCAAAAGACAAGTACTATCTTCGTGATCGTGCGCTTTTGGAAATGCTATATGCGACCGGTTGCCGCGCTTCAGAGCTCTCCAATCTGAAGTTGCAAGATATTCGATTCAAAGAGAAATTTTGCAGGTGTCATGGGAAAGGTGACAAGCAGCGGCTTGTCCCAATGGGTGAAAATGCGATCCGCGCTGTTTTGGAATATACGAAAATGACCCGTCAGGAAGTGATTTCGGATCCGGAAGATCCCGGATACCTTTTTTTGTCACGCAGTGGCAAGAGGTTGCGACGCGAGGCGATCTGGGCTCTTGTAAAAAAATACGCGCTGCTGGCAAATATTGATGTCGTAATCAGTCCTCACACCCTGCGGCATAGCTTTGCGACTCACATGCTTTCTGGGGGTGCCGACTTGCGACAAGTTCAGGAATTGCTTGGACATGCGAATATCTCGACGACACAGATTTATACTCATGTCGACCAATCTAGATTAAGGGAAGTGCACCAGCGGTTTCATCCCCGCGGTTAGCAGCGACCTGCTGTCGACTGAGTGTGACCGGGAAAAAACATGGTAGGCATTCTGGAAAATCAATGTTTGATATTCCAATTTTTCCAAGGAGTGAATCCCTCCTTGTTGACGCCATAGCTTGGCACAGCATTTTTGGGTTGTAATTGTCGATGTTGAATTAATTTTTTCGCCAGTTGTGCGACGATTTTCGGGTGGCGATCAGAGATGTTGTTTTTTTCGTGAGGGTCTTTGGCGATGTCAAATAGAAACACCTGATGTGACGAATCGATGGAGTGTTTTTGGAGACTGGGTCCGTTCACAATCAGTTTCCAGCGGTTGCTTTTCACCGAAATGGTTTCATCTTGTTCTCCTCGTTGCCCGTGGTAGGAAAACCAATCGCGTTCGCCGATCCTGGTTTTTTGGCCAGAGAAAAGTGGGTCCAAGTTGACCCCATCAAAGGGTTGCTGAGGACGTTGGGATTTTCCAGGATCCGATCCAATACTTGCAAGGATGGTCGGCATAACATCGATATAACCCATCACGTTTTCAATTTTTCGTTTCCCTTTCCATTTTGAAGGCCAGCGGACTCCGGCCACAACACGGATTCCACCTTCAAAAGTGGTTAGCTTGCTCCCACGCAAGGGACGGTTGTTTGGCTTGAATTGTTTGACGCCACCGTTATCGCTAAAAAACCACACCTGGGTATTGCTTGACTCACCACTTTGTTCGATGGCTCTTAAGATTTTGCCAACGCCCTGATCCATTGACCAGATCATTGCTTTTAAAGTCTCGACCGGTTTCGGTACGCCATTTTCGGCATAACGTTTCACGTCACTTGGTTTTGCCTGAAAAGGTGAATGGGGTGCATTGAACGGGATATAACAAAAATAAGGTGACTTTTCTTTCGCAGAATCTGTGATAAATTTTGTTGCCGCTGCGGTGATTAAATCAGTGGCGTATCCGGTTTTATCTGAAGGTTGAAACCCCTGATGCCAATCTTTCTCTCCTTCACGCGTTAAATCGAAATAATCAATGGCTCCGTTGTAATGGCCTTCGAAATGCGTAAACCCTCGGGAAAGAGGGTGCCATTGAATCTGGTGATGTCCCAGATGCCACTTGCCAAAAATCCCCAACCGTTGGTATCCAGATTTTGCTAGAGCCCTGGGTAACGTCAGTTCGCTGACTGGTAGTCCAAAATTCCTTTGGGGTGGAATTACGGACCGCGCCAAGCCAAATCGAATAGGGTATCGTCCGGTTAGCAGTCCAGCCCGAGTCGGTGAGCACATTGGTGCCACGTAAAACCGATCGAGCTCAATTCCTGTTTTCACGAAACGATCGATGTTTGGCGTTTCGGCGAAATTGGAGTGATAGCTGGTGGCCCCCCAACCCAGGTCATCTGCCAGAATGATGACGATGTTTGGCTTGTCCCAGGCCGTTGAGTTAACGTATGACCCGGCAATCAAGATGGCCGTCAAGCGAAAAACAATGCAACGATCCATTAGTTATCCGATCTGCTTGCTTGGCCGTGCAGATGTTCGCCCTTCCTTGCTGCTTGAAGTGCCTTCACGGTATCGACATCGGCGCCGGGATCCTTTTCAGATTTCATCCATTGGTCAAGAGCCTGCCCTAGTTCTTTTTGCGTTGCCAGTAAGACCGGGTTATTGATCAAGTTGGCCATTTCATAAGGATCGTTCAGGGTGTGGTAGAGTTGTTCTTTTGGCCGGCGCATATAGCGTTTGACCAGTTCATAGGTCTTGGGTTGCCGGATTGGATCCGCTCCAACCCAGGTTGCCCAATAGGGATTGTTGAGTCGGCCGCCACCCATCAAGTGTTTTTCGATGTAAATCTCTTTGGCAACCAGGTTGCGAATATAGCGGTGTTTTCCGTCAGTGACCGAGCGAATCGCGTACCGGGGTCCTTCCGGTAAGTTGTTATGCATCGAGTAGGAATATTTTCGATGTTCATTGGATTTACCACTGAGGACTTTGGCAAAGCTGGAGCCATTAAAGTGTTTGGATCGATTGCCCCCAGCGAGTTCTACGATTGTCGGGGTGAGGTCGGCATATTGAATTAAGGCGTTGGTTTTTTTCCCGGAAGGGACGTTTCCTGGCCAAGAGGCAATCATTGCGGTATGTACCCCGGTATTCCAATTCGTCCACTTGCAACCGGGAAATTGGGAACCTTGCTCCGAGGTAAAAAAGATGAGAGTGTTGTCTTTTGCCCCGGATGATTCTAGAGCCTTGAGGATTTGCCCAACTTGGTCATCCATATAGGTGATCTCGGCGAGATAGTTAGAAAAGTGCTGTCGGGTCAATTGCGTGTCTGCAATATTCGGTGGGAGCTTGATTTTATTGGCTGGATATTTGCTGGCATCTCCCATTGCCCATGGGATATGGGGCTCCACGAGTGCAACCACAAGGCAAAAAGGGCTGCCCTGCTTTTGAGTATTCATGTATTCCTTCAAGGGCTGTAAATCATGAGGTTGTGTCTTGTCGCGGACACAATTCGAATCAAACCCTTTCACAGAATCAAATGGAAAAGCTTTGGGTGGTTTCACATGAATTTTGCCGGCAAGGCCAACCCGGTAACCAAGAGGTCTTAAATAGTGGGGTAGGCTTTTGGTTTCCGGACGACTCGCGGAGTGGTTCCAGGCACAGCCATTGGTTAGCGGATATTGACCCGTATAGAGTTCAGCTCGACAGGGCTGGCACATTGATGACAAGCCAGAGGCGAAAGCCTCTGCTAAGCTTCCCACCACCAAGGAGGTTTTGTGCGCCCTGTTCTGATTGCTCTCTGTCTGAGCGCTTGTTGGACCGACT
>JAZABE010000147.1:0-2343 GCA_036137535.1 Planctomycetota bacterium
TAACCTAGCCCAAGAGATTTTTTATGACTTACCTCAAAACAATAGTGACAGCCTGTTTTGTGCTGGTTGCTGGCTTGTCATTGCTTTTTGCAAATTCCCCGGCATCCCTGATTCCTGAACCGGGCGAATCAATGACGGTAGCAGCCACGACGTTTCTCAAGACACTGAGTGGAGAAGAAAAATCAGAGACCGTTTACAAGTACGATGCCAAGGAAAGAACGGGATGGCATTTTATACCCAAAGATTCCCGAAAAGGTCTGCAGGTCAAGAACATGAATGCCAAACAGCGTGCGGCAGCAACCAGCTTGCTCAAAGTTTGTTTAAGTAAGGCGGGATACAAGAAAGCGACCGCCATTATGGAACTCGAAGGTTTGCTCCATGCGATTGAAAAAGGCCGGGGCGCGGTTCGTGATCCAGAGCGATACTACTACACCGTTTTCGGCGAACCGAGTGAATCAACCCAGTGGGGACTCAGTATCGAAGGGCACCACTTGTCTCTGAATTTTGTCGTGAACCAGAACCGTCTGGTTTCGGTTTCTCCTGCTTTTTTCGCGGCCAACCCGGGTACGGTGAAAACCAAGATTTATGACAAGATTAAGGATGGGACACGAGTCCTAGCGGCCGAGGAAAAACTGGCTTTCAAACTTGTTAAGTCATTCAATGATGATCAACAGGTTGCCGCAATCTTCAACAGCAAGGCTCCCAAGGAGATTCGCGCTGCTGGAGCCGCTCAACCGCCCGTGGACAAAGCCATCGGAATTCCCGGTTCTCAGCTCAACCAAAAACAAATGGCAACCTTAAAGAAACTAGTTGGTGTTTATACGTCAAATTTCCCAAAACCCATTGGCAGCCAAAAACTGGCTGATATTGAAAAGAGTGGTTGGCAGGAGGTGAAATTTGCTTGGGCCGGTGCAACCAAACCCGGGGTGGGTCATTATTACCGGATTCAGGGAGCAAGTTTCCTGATTGAATTCGTCAATACCCAGCCAGATGCTTTGGGCAATCCTGCCAATCACATTCACTGTGTCTGGCGAAACCCCAACGGTGATTTTGCGATTGATATCCAAAAATAGTTTCTACAGGCTTTCCTAGACTGCAAAAATCGAGATGAACCCTGAAGAGCCGGCACGACCGGATCCCGATCTACCGGGAGCAGATGATTTGAACGAATCAAAGTCCAAGCGGTATTTTCCTGATATCCGTTGGGTGGTCGTTTGGATCATCCTGATCGGCTTATTGATTTTTCTCAACTTGGCCAGCGAAAAGATCGAAACCTTCATTCCCGTGTTGGACCAAGCGTTTCGAAACCTATTGACCAGTGGGACACTACTGGTCATTTCTGCAACGATGGTCGTTTGGTTTGCTTTTTTCAGCGACTACGGAACCCGGGGAACCCGTTTGTTGACTTTTTGGGTGTTGATCGGGGTTCAGGTATTGATAGCGATTTTCTTTGTGAACTGGGTTGAATTCAATGGCGACATGGCCCCGATTGCGGTTCGTTGGCCGGGGCAACAGGCTAAAGACTACGGCCTCGAGACACCGCCGGCAGAGAATTCGATGGTGGATTTGACAACAGAAACACCAGATGATTTTCCTCAATTTCTCGGGCCTCAACGGGATGGAAGACTGCCGAATACTTATTTTGCCTACGATTGGGTCAAGAAGGAGCCAAAGCTGCTTTGGAAACGACCGATTGGTCCGGGGCATTCGGGCTTTGCGACGAGGAACGGGTTTGCCATTACGATGGAGCAGCGGGGCGACCAGGAGTTAACGACTTGTTACGATATCGAGACTGGTGACCTTAAGTGGTCGTACGCCGAAAAGACTAGGCACCATTCCTGGTTGGGCAAGTTGGGGCCTCGAAGTACGCCAACGATTTTTGACGGCTTTGTCTATTGCCTGGGTGCCAACGGCCACTTGGCCTGCTTGGAGGGTTCCAATGGAAAATTGGTTTGGAAAAAAGACCTTTTCCAACAATTTGGGACTTCCATCTCGGAGGAAAGAAATACTGTGACTTGGGGCCGCGCGGCGTCTCCTTTGGTTTTTGATGACAAGGTTGTGGTTCCGGCTGGAGGTCCTGGAAACGGCCCGTATGTTTCACTGGTTTGTTATCAACGCAAGACCGGCGAAGAACTTTGGCGTGCGGGTGAAACTCAAATCAGTTACGCTTCTCCAATGCTGATGCCATATCTCGATACACGGGTCGGGTGGGCGCAGTGTATTGTCTCGGTAAACGAATCGAATGTTACAGCGCATGTCCCTTCCAATGGCGAGATTCTTTGGAAAGTCGACCGGCCTGGGAATTCGAATTCCAATGCGAGTACCTCTCAGCCGGTGACGTTA
>JAZABE010000148.1:0-4096 GCA_036137535.1 Planctomycetota bacterium
GACCAAAACACCTGTACCGGCGGTGTCAGATCCGTGGTCGACTGTACCTGCGGAATTCTGGCTGTCAACGATTCCTTTCAGGCAGGATCGGGAAGAGCTGGTCATTAAGTTTCACACCTCTCCGGCGGCTGCTAAGATGGTTCACTTGCCCCAATTACTGTCTGTTGAAGGAAACACGAAAACGGGAAAACTGCTTTGCACGCGACCTAACGCGCTGCTGGTCATCGCAACGTAGCCGCTTATTGCCGGAAGGAAAAACTGTCATGCACTACCTAAAACCAATCGGGTTTCTTGTTTTGTTATTGGTTGGCATCACCAGTAACCGGCCTACCTGCAGCCAACAACGCGGCCCAAAACCACTGTTCGATCTGCGGGCCATGCTCGACGAGAGCACTCTCAAGGTTAACGTTCTACAAGACTGGCACCAGGTCAACGGCCCGGTTCCCATGCGTCAGAAATTGATCTCCATTGAAGTCGGCCAACTGGTACCGGGACGCCCTTACCGAGTCCCGGTCCGAATGATTGTCCCGGCGACTGGAAAAGCCAAGGGGTTTCACCTCACCGGAGGACACAACCTGCAAACCATCCAACGGGATGCTCGTCCACGGGGCGTTGACCTCGACTTGCTACGGGGTGGGGTCGGTCTGGTACAGACCATCGTCCAAGTCCTGCAACAGTCGGACCAAGGGGAACTGGGCCGCCGCGCGGAGCGCAAGTTTATTGAAACACTCAATCCCCATCATTCGGTTCAATACTGGGGCTGGCCAGCCACGTTGATGCGGGCGACCACGGCCGCTTACGCTGAAAAGGAACATTTCAGTCAAGGAAAGGTGGCTCTTTCCGGCGGTTCCAAGAACGGCGCCTCTCCGTCGGTCGCCTTGATTCATGACAAGCGGATGACAGCCGTGCATGCCAGCGTTTCACCGATCTGGGATTCACCTTTACGACTTTGCAATGAGGCTGCTTGGCAATCGGTTCGATCCCACAACCAGCAATACGTTGCACAGCTTCGCAAGAAAAATCCAGGAATCAATGCGCACCGACTTCTCAACCACGCTTTCCTCGGTGGCACTTACGGACCGGTCTACAACAAACAAGCACTGGCCGCTGGCCACCAATGGAAAGACTTGAAAAAACTGGCAGAGCAAATGGCCGATAATGTGTTCATCAGCCGCAACCTAAAAAGACTCCACGAGCGTGGCGTCGACCTCCTGTTTCATCCGGGTACCCACGACTTTGTCAACTTTGATATTGCCTGGGGTGGGGAACATCATCCCCGGATACCCATCTACCTAGGAGCTAATTCTGGTCATGGTCAGCAAAGGGGGCATCCCCAGGCTGAACGGGGTCAACAGAACAAAACAGCATTCCTACTCCATCATTTTTTCGACGGTGTGCCATCCCTGCTAGATCCACCAGCTGTCAAAACGGAAATCAATAGAGGCCGCTTGAAAGTAACGGCCACGTTCAAACCAGGTTCGCGGGCCGAAACGGGTCGCATTTGGTGGATCTACGATCGAGGTCCCGATGGGAGTGCAGCTTACCTGGGTGAACTGATTCCCGACGAACATTGGCACGAAATGAAAGACGCGGATTCTGGTGATGTCTGGAGCGTTGAGATTCAACTGAAGCCCGGTGCCTCAAGGATCGATTTTTTCAGCAACCATCGCAAGACGATCCGCTACCAAGGCCGGGCACTGCCCACTTATCTGTCGAGTCCCTACACCCGAGTCGATCTGGGAAACCGGTAAACACCAAAGCCAGCCAAAAGATTTGTTGTCAAGCGACGGGATCAATCAAGAAATAGAAAACGCCAACCGTGTGGTTGGCGTTTTCAGATTTTCAAGGTCTCTCTTAATTAACCTTCTGCCTTGGCAGCCGGTTCAGCCGCGGCGTCACTTCCGCAGGCGGGTTCACCCCCGCAGCCACCACACACGGCTCCGCACCCACAAGAGAGATGACTCATCAACCCGTGAAACAGGCCTCGCAGACGACTGCCAAATCCACAACCGCAGCCATCGTGACACCTCGCAAGATTGAGACAGGGAACTTTAATTTCCTTGCAAGCAAGTCTCAGCACACGAACACAACGGGTTTTGGTTTCACAGTAAGGAACACAAACCGTGTAGTTGCAAGTTTTCTGTTCCGTTACACATTTCCATGATCGACAGCAAACCATTTTGGTTCGCTCTTCACATTTCCACTTGCGAACACAACACTCCCGTGTACGGGTTTCACATTTCCACTTGCGAACACAGCAATCCCGTGTGCGAGTTTCACATTTCCACTTGCGAACACAGCACGTCTTGGTTCGTTTTTCTGGTTTACAAACCGTCACACAGTAAGTGTAAGGCTTTTCAACACATTTGAATTTCGTGACGCAAACCGGAACTTCGCAACACTTGACTTCTGGAACCCAGACCCGCCGGCAAATGGTTCGGCAACAGGGAGCACAGAGAGCCTTACACCCACAGGCCGCGGCTTCACAACCGCAGGCCGGTTCTGCACCACAACCGTCACAGGCACTTCCACAGCCACTGAACAAACCACCGAACAAGCAACAACGGAGAGCACCGCCTCCCAAGCCACCCATCATGCCACGCACTGTCGGTATTTCGACTTCACGCGTTTCCCAGTGTCCACCGAGACGTCGAACGGTTTTCATGACCGTTTCTTTATACGGCACTCGAACAGTGCGAGTCCCGGTCCTTTGTTCTTTGTGAGGCACCATCACGGTGTATTCTTTGGTCACCTGCTCCGTGTAAGGAACCCGCACCTTATAGGTTTTTTGCACGGTTTCGGTGTAAGGAACCCGCACAGTGTATTCCTGTTGCACCGTTTCTGTGTAAGGCACCCGCACGGTGTACTGCTTTTGCACCGTTTCCGTGTAAGGCACCCGCACGGTGTACTTCACTTCTTTCTGGGTGGTAACAGGAACCCGCTTGGTCACATTGTAGGTTCTCGTACGATTTTCTCTTCGGTACTTCGTCACTTGACGCGTACGCTCTTCGGTTGTCCACACAGGGACCATGATCTTTCGTGTGATGTAGGTAGGACCACAACCGCCATCAGCCGCAGCGGCGCCGGGCGATGTTGTAACGGCGTCCCCACCACACCCACATTGCGCGTTGGCTTGAGCTGCCATTAAAGCAACTGCAATTAGCCCAAATAAGGAACGTTGGAACATTGGGGGAAAACTCCTGGTAAGGATAAACAAATTAATTCTGAAACACTCGGTTCAAACAGTGTGTGCCATTTCGATTTTCGTTTTTGACTCCACAGGCTGTTTGGGACTAAATTCAACCAAATTAGGCATCCATAACACTTTTCCCACGAGTTCCAAAAGAACCTGGGGATCGAAGGGTTTCCGTAAATAGTAGGCACCACCTGCTTCATGAGCACGATGAATGACATCTGGAGCTTGGCTCGATGAGATGAACATGACCGGCATATCTTTCTTGCCGTCCATCAGCTGTATCTTACGACAGAGTTCCAAACCGCTTTCACCTTCTAAATTGGTGTTGCAGATGATCAAATTCAATTGTTCGCCGATCGCAGCTTTTAACGCTGCTTCGCTGTCACGAGCGCAATGGCTTTTGTACCCGGACAACTGCAACGCGGCCGCAATAGCGGTTAGCGTTACAGGATCGGGATCGACTACAAGGATCTCGGAATTCGTCGTAAATGTCTTCATCTGACCAAAGCACTTACTACTGTGGTTGAAAAAATTTCTCTGATCCGTCAGCATCATTTAAGAAATCCTTTCCTCGCTAATCAGATCGGACGGATGTTGCCAGCAAGGACGATGTTTTTTTTCCGGATTGCGTAACCGTTAAAAACGGCTTAACCGGATTTCATTGCCCGCCTGACCCCGTTTCAACTTGTGCGGCAGAAAACAAGTGAAGCCATCGGGGTTAGAATAAATGTTACATTTAGTAAAGAAGTTGAATTAAATAAACGGTCCCAGTGACAACGATTCTTGGAATATCGGCTTTTTATCATGATTCTGCCGCTGCTATCGTTGTTGACGGTCGTATCGTTGCGGCCGCGCAAGAGGAACGGTTTACCAGGATCAAACACGACTCGGTATTCCCCA
>JAZABE010000149.1:0-1702 GCA_036137535.1 Planctomycetota bacterium
TTACTTTTCATTTCCGATAAAAGAAATTCAACTTCCAGAGAAGGAAACCGTCAATGGCAACCGCAGAAAGCTCATACGATCGAATTAATGATTATGCTTCTGTAAAAATCAGTTTGGCGCGACCGCACGACATTCGTAGTTGGTCGTTTGGCGAAGTCAAAAAGCCGGAAACAATCAATTATCGGACTTACCGTCCAGAAAAAGATGGACTTTTCTGCGAAAGGATTTTTGGCCCCGAAAAGGACTGGGAATGTGCCTGCGGTAAATACCGAGGCATGAAATACAAAGGGATGATCTGTGATCGTTGCGGCGTCAAGGTCACCCACTCTCGTGTGCGTCGGAAACGCATGGGGCACATTGAACTCGCGGCCCCGGTTGTCCACATTTGGTTTTTCAAGGCCATGCCCAGCCGTTTGGGTAATTTGTTGGATATGAAAACCACGAGCTTGGAAAAAGTAATTTATTTCCAAGATTATGTCGTCGTTGACCCAGGGACCACTGATCTCGAACGACAACAACTGTTAACCGAAGAAGAGTATCGAGAAGCTCGTGCCCAATATGGCGAAGACAGTTTCGTCGCTGAAATGGGAGCCGAAGCGGTTCGCAAATTGCTAAATCATTTGGATTTGGTCAAGTTGTCTGAAGACCTGCGCGGCGAGATGGCAACCACGAATTCCAAGCAAAAGCGTAAAGACTTGACCAATCGCTTGAAAATTGTGGAATCCATTCGGGACAGTGATAACAAACCGGAATGGATGGTCTTGGATGTAATTCCGGTTATTCCCCCGGATTTAAGACCGTTGGTTTTGCTTGATTCTGGAAACTTTGCAACCAGTGACTTGAATGATTTATACCGAAGAATCATCAATCGCAATAACCGACTCCGAAAACTTGTGGACCTGAACGCTCCAGAAGTCATTATCCGTAATGAAAAGCGGATGTTGCAGCAATCAGTCGACGCTTTGTTTGACAACAACCGCTGTAAACGGCCCGTCTTGGGCAGTAGCAATCGACCGCTCAAGTCGTTGACCGACATGATCAAAGGAAAACAAGGCCGTTTTCGAGAAAACCTACTGGGAAAACGTGTTGACTATTCTGCCCGGAGTGTCATTGTCGTCGGCCCCCGGCTCAAACTCCATCAATGTGGTTTACCCAAAAAAATCGCCCTAGAATTGTATCAGCCGTTTATCATTCGAAAGCTCAAGGAATTGGGGCATGCCGATACGATTAAAAGCGCCAAGAAAATGCTTGAACGCAAAGATGAGGAAGTCTGGGATATCTTGGATTCCGTCATTCAGAATCACCCGGTACTTTTGAATCGTGCTCCGACGCTTCACCGAATGGGAATCCAGGCTTTCGAACCGATCCTCGTAGAAGGCAATGCAATTAACTTGCACCCACTGGTCTGTAAAGGTTTCAACGCAGATTTTGATGGTGACCAAATGGCAGTTCACTTGCCACTCTCAATTGAAGCCCAAGTTGAAGCTCACACCTTGATGTTGTCAACCAACAACATTTTTGCACCGTCAAACGGCAAGCCGATTATGAGTCCGTCCCAGGACACAGTCATGGGATGTTACTTCATCTCTTTGGTTCTTCCAGGTCGAAAAGGTGAAGGCATGGTCTTTTCTTCGCTCGAAGAAGCTGACTTTGCATTTTCACAGCGGGTGATTGAAACTCATGCAAAAATCAAGGTTCGGTT
>JAZABE010000150.1:0-2086 GCA_036137535.1 Planctomycetota bacterium
CATCTTTTCAAAATTGACAAGGAGTCGGGTTATCAAACTCAACCCCTTGGGCAAAAATATCCACCCCAACACTGGCGAGCCAGCCTTGATGAAAATCCCGGGGGGTCAATTTTTGACCGAAGGCAAGCAAGACGGTCGAACCGATTTTTCCGACTGGTTGATTGATCGCAGCAACCCTTACTTTGCAAAGGCCATCGTCAACCGTCTTTGGAAATCCTTGATGGGTCGTGGCCTCGTGGAACCGGTTGACGATTTCCGTTCAACCAATCCTGCAACTCATCCCGCCCTTCTTACCCAACTGGCTGAAGATTTTATTGAACATGGATACAACATCCGCCACACCCTGCGAATCATCGCTAACAGTGGCAGTTACGCGCGACAATCGATTCCCGCTCAGGCATCCCCAACAGGAATTCGCTTTTATTCGCATCGTTTACGAAAACCACTCGAGCCCGAAGTTCTCGCAGATGCGATCTCCGACGTACTGGGGATTCCTGATCAATACGGAAACGAATCGCCCGGGACCCGTGCTGTTAGCCTCCAAGATGCAGCAATTCCTTCCAAATCACTCGACATCCTGGGTCGGTGCAACCGGGCCAACTCCTGCGAGGGAACTCCATCTCCGATCGGCCCGCTCGCCCAAAAACTGCACTTGTTTAATGGGAAACTTTTAAATCAACGCATCGGTGCTGAGGGTGGACGATTAGACCAATTAATCAAAGCGGGGGCCTCTCCGTTCGCCATTGTCAAAACCTTCTACCAGGTGGCTTTGAACCGACCACCCAACCCGATCGAAATGAAATTCATTTTTTCGTTCATCGATCCCCAAAAAACGTCGATTCAACAACGCGACGAACTGGAAGATTTGGTTTGGGGCATTTTGACCTGCAAAGAATTCACCAGCAACCATTAACACCCCTCTGGACGCCTACCCAGTCCCACCTCTCAAACCAGGACAATTCATGACCGATTTCAAACGATGTGATGGAGTGACTCGGCGAGGTTTTGTTCGCATTGGCGGACTGGCTGGACTCGGATTGGGACTGGGCAACTTCTTTCAATTGCAACGAGCGATCGCAGAACGACCCTCCGTTCATTCTAAAACCTTGGCGAAAGCCCGATCCTGCATTTTGATTTGGCTGGATGGCGGGGCCAGCCACCTCGACACATTCGACCCCAAACCCAAAGCCCCTGTGGAAATTCGAGGTCCCTTCGAAACAATCGGCACCAATCTTACCGGGGTTTCAATCAGTGAACACTTGCCGCAAACCGCAAAAATGATGGACAAGGTAGCTTTAATTCGCAGTGTCACTTCACCGTTTGGAGTCCACAATTTTGCCGTTCAATACTTGATGACCGGGCACAAACCAAGCCCGGCGATTGAACATCCGGTCCTGGGCTCAGTGATTTCCCACCTGCGTGAAAACACAGGCGTCTTGCCCGCTAACATTGCGATTCCCAATTTGATTTCGCGCGACGGAGCAAAACTGGGCAACGGATTTCTGCCCAACACGACAAACCATTTTTCGCTCGGCAGCGATCCCGGCAAGGCAGATTACCAGGTTCGAGATCTTGATTTTTATCAGGGACTGGATTTGCACCGACTTGATCGCCGCCGCGAAATTGTCAACGCAATCAACCGTTATGGAAAGCTGAAGTCAAGCTCTACGGCTTCCTCCGACACCGATCTTGAACGAGCCTACAATTTAATCGCTTCCGACCAGGCCAAAGCCGCATTCAATTTGCAGGAAGAACCACCTCAAGTGCGAAAACGGTATACCCTCGACCCAAGGGCGAACCTTGCAGATTCCAATAACATCGGTCAGCAATGCCTGCTCGCCCGCCGCTTGGTTGAACGAGGCGTTCCGTTTGTAACCGTGAACAACACGGGCTGGGACAATCACCTGAATTTAAAAACGTATGCCAATCGTCATCCCGGTGATCCTCGTTCTGCATCCCATGCCCTGATTCCTGGTTTTGATAAAGCATTCAGCGCCTTGGTTGGAGATTTGGCAGATCGAGGCCTGCTCAATCAAACACTGGTTTTAGTCATGACGGATTTTGGTCGAACTCCCAAAATCAACAG
>JAZABE010000151.1:0-9271 GCA_036137535.1 Planctomycetota bacterium
TGTGTTTCTGGATGTTTTTGATGCACCCGACAATTTCAATAGTACAGCGATCAGAAACATTACCACAACAGCGACGCAGTCGCTGTTGATGATCAACGGGAATTGGACAATTGCTAGGGCTCGGGCCATGTCGAACCGACTGGGACGGGAGTCCACTGCCGAAAATCAGGTGGCAAAAGCTTACCGACTGGCCTACGGTCGTGATCCAACCGCAAGAGAGTTGCAAGATTCACTGGAATTTCTTGACACGGATTCAAAAACCAAGGCAAGGCGGAATCAATTGACTGATTTTTGCCATGTTATCTTGAATTCGAATGAGTTCTTATACGTGGACTGAAGAATATTTCGTTCTTTCTTTTTTGCCTGACAAGGTTTCCTCGGCTTGCTTGTCTGCTCTTGTTTTGGAAAATGTGGGTTAACCCCCCCCCTCTGAAGATTATGACAGGAGTTAAGATGTCAGAACGAATTATCTTGCGAACGGGTGAGTCGCTTGTTGCAGGTGGACCGCCTTTTACAGCTGCCGAACCCGAAGTCGTCATTGGCGAGCTGGATGGGCCTGTCGGCACGGCGCTGGCAACCTTGACCGGTGACCAGTCGATGGGGCATTCTAAGGTTTTCGCGATTCTCAATACGGATATCCAGGTTCGGCCGGTCACATTGTGTGTCAGCAAAGTGACGGTGAAGAATAGTCGCTACACCAATATCCTAATGGGCACCGTGCAAGCAGCGATTGCCAACGGTGTGTTGGATGCGGTTCGAGCAGGCGATATTCCCAAGGAAAAAGCCAATGATCTAGGGATTATTTGCAGTGTTTGGCTCAATCCGGGAGTGGCCACTGATGATGCCTTGGACCATCAAGCGCTTTTTGACATTCACCGCAAAGCAATGGCCCAAGCGATTCACAAAGCTATGGTTTGTGAGCCCTCGATTGACTGGTTGCTGGAGAACCAGGAAAAGATCACCCATAAGTATTTCCAGATGGGTCTCGACGGAAAAATCTAACTCAAGAGAGCCAAGTCTATCCAGAATCGATATGGCCAGGGATTCTCGTGAGATTGCTGCTTTGTCAGGTTGGGATCGGAACCGGGGTGTTTTCTTGAAGCAATGAAAGGGTTGATCCATGTTTCAGTTTCTGCAGTTAAAAAACAGCTCCCCGGTTTCATTTTTGTTTTGCTTGGGGTTGGTGTTTAGTAGTTGTCTGGCCAGTTCTGCGGCTAAGGCTCAGGGGACCAGCCTCACAGAAAAAAAAACCGAATTCAAATTGGCCAAACGTCACTGGATCGAGCTTTCTCGTAGTGATACCCGGGTTATTATTGTCGATAACGCAGCGGTGGATGTGCCACAGTTGCCAAAGCATCGAGCCGGTTATAGCGGGGTGGCTTGCTTGACCCATAAGCAGCAGGATCGAAATATTTTTGTCCCTGGAATTGCCGGTTTGAATTTTGAGCACATACATGATGGTTCAACACGGCGGCTTGTGGAAAAGTTTGAACCGCGTAAATTCCCCATGGAATTACGGGTGATCAACGATTACACGGTCGAACTCTATCAACCGCCAACTAAAAATTGGAAGCTGGAAAGCTGCGGACGTTATGAGTTGCTAGAGGATGGCACGATTGAATACACCTTTGAGTGCATTCCCCGTGGGGCGAATTTTCGGGATAAATTTATAGGTTTGTTTTGGGCAAGTTATATTCACCAGCCCGAAGACAAGGCTATTTTTTTCAAGGCAAGGCCCGTTGGTAGTCGCCAGCCGCCTGGTTGGATCAAGGCCGTCACTCCCAAGCACGGCGTTGAGAGTACACATCGGCCCGTTGGCGTCAGGGGGCTGCCGAAAATCGACGTTGATTTTCCGTTGACCCTGGTCAACCATCCTTCTGGCTATGAACATTGCGAATCGTGGTATTACGGCGTTTGTCGAAAAATGGCCTTGGTTCAAATGTTTCGCCCGCAGGATCGCGTCTGGATGGCTCAATCACCCTCGGGCGGGGGCCAGGGAAACCCTGCCTGGGATTTCCAATGGTTTGTCGATCAACCTCAGGTGGGCCAGTTGTACCGGTTGGTCATGCGGATGGCTTATTTTCCCTACTCCGGCCCATCGCAAGTTGCCGGCCGAGTTCAACAACATCTTGCGGCATTGGGTGAATTGAAGCGGTAATTGATTGCCGGGTAGAGCAGGGCAGTTGCGTTCGATTTTTCCTGCAGAACGAGCCCAGTGGCAAAATCTCGTCGTGCGAACTAACAAGCCTTGCCTGCCTGCGGCAGGAAATCAAATGAGAAGGAGTTGACACCGGTGGTTTATCTGGTATTGTATTGAGACTGAGTCTCAGTTTCAACAAAAAAACAAGGTGTTTCCCAATGAATATAGATAAAACAAGCGTTTTGGAGCTCATTGAACTTTTGGGGGTGAGGCAGAAACGATCGGCAATTTCAATTCGAAAAAGGGCCTTTTGAAATGGATGTCATTCAGAATATTTTTGTCCATGTGGTCGTGATTGGGGGATTTGTCGTGCTGTCTGCGATGTTGGGAATTTCTGCCCGTTGGAATACCCGTCGCCGGCGGGGAATGCATGACTTCCCAAAATACGGGTTGACGTTTGATGGATTTGAAATCTCTAAGGGTTCGGTTGCACTTGCATCACTGAGAAAACGTTCCGAGGTGGCGATGAATCTCAAAGATGGGCAAGATGAATTCAACAGCGGGGATGATCGGTTTCGAGGGTCGTCTCAGGTCGGAGTGGATGGTGAGAGTGCGAAACCGGTCGTGTTGGACGATCCTTGCCAATTTTTGAAGCAGGCGGAGGGCTGTCTGGAATCCTGAGGATTGAGTTCCAGTCGAGTACAATATCGAAACTCAATTATCGATTGAGGCTAAGGAAAATAATGAACCAGTGGATTTTAAATTGAAAACGAAGAAATGATGAAACGAATCAAACGAAATTTAACGGGATGGTTGATTGTACTGACGGCTGGCTTGTTCAGTGCGCAGCCTGTGTCAGGCCATTTTGTCTGGGTTGCCAAAGATGCCAAATCCGGAGAGATGAAAATCTACTTCGGGGAAGGTCCGGAACCTGACCAGAAGATGTTTCTCAAGGGGATTGCCAAGATGCAAACTTGGCAGCGGGGTCAGAATGATTTTGTGGCTGCAAAATTTGAGGAAAAATCAGACGGAGATGAAGGGTGGCTGGTCGCAGGCACTTCACCAAATTGCAACGAGTTTCTTGCTGATGTTACCTATGGTCTTTTTTCCAAGGGCGAATCCTCAATGTTGCTACACTACAGTGCCAAGTACGGGGCTGTCGGGTTAAGGCAACCACTTTCCCGCAAAAGCAGCCAACTGTTGTCTCTTGATATCTTGGCATCAGTCGTTGAAGATAAAATTGTTTTCCAAGTCGTTCAGGCGAAGAAACCCGTCGCTAATGGCGAACTGCTGGTGGTCGATCGGGATGGCAAAACTCATGAGGTGAAGACTGGCCCTCATGGGAAATGGTCTTTGCCACGAAAATCCGGGCGTTATCTGGTTAGAGCGAAAGTGGGCAAGGCTATAGCGGGACAGTATCAAGGACAAGAATATACGGAAAAACGGAACTATTGCACCTTGGTTCTTGATGTTGGTGAGGTTCTCGATGTTAATGATTTACCGGTTGGGCAGGGCAAAGGAGCCCGAACCTCAGGAAAGAAAAAGTTGGCTGACCTCCCCAAAGGCCTGACTAGTTTTGGGGGAGCCGTTTCAAATAACCGGGTTTTTATTAGCGGTGGGCATACGGGCAAAGCCCATTCTTACTATGAGTCAGGGCAGAATCAGACACTTTACGCACTCGACTTGGATCATCCCGATCAGTGGAAAAAAATCGCTGACGGTCTGGGATTACAAGGCCTGGCACTGGTTGCGCACAAGGGCAGTTTGTATCGGATCGGCGGTTTTCACGCGCACAACAAGGAAGGTGAAACACAAGATCTTCGGAGCGTAAAGGATTTCGCGGTTTTTGATTTCGAGAAGAAGGCGTGGAAACAACTTGAACCGATGCCCGTTGGCCGATCATCTTTTGATGCTGTTGTGGTTAAAGGGAAAGTCTATGTAGTCGGTGGGTGGACGATGAATGGAGCGGCGGAAACCCAGTGGTGTGGTACAGCAATCAGTCTTGACCTCAATGGCAAAAATGCGAAATGGGAGCGGCTTCCGGATCCTCCGTTCAAACGGAGAGCGCTTTCGGTTGGTTTTCAGAAAAACAAATTAATTGTGATCGGCGGAATGCAACCCAAAGGTGGCCCCACCCAGAAGGTTTCATTGTATGACCTGGGATCCAAAGAATGGACTGAAGGGCCTCTGTTGCCGGGTGAAGAAGCAATGGAGGGTTTTGGAAGTTCCTGTTTTAACGTGGGTGGGCAGTTAATTGTGAGTACCTACGGAGGCAATGTTCTGCGAATGAAAGATGATTTTTCATCGTGGGAAACAATTGAACGACTGGACGAAGGGCGTTTTTTTCACCGCCTCCTGCCACTCAATCAAAGCGAATTTATCTTGGTCGGTGGTGCGAACATGGAGGTGGGCAAATTCCATGAAATCAAGGTTCTTTCTAAAGACTAATTGATTTTCGAGCACGGCTTTTGGTGATAGAGAAATGAGAGGAGGAGATGTTCCTGGTGATTCCTGATGTGAATTGCCGGGAACCCCTTCCTGCTTCAGGATTGTTATCTTTACATGCAAACGGAATTTCAAACGACAAGTTCGTCAGCTGCAGAGGTCGAACCAAAATCGACTGTGGGTTTGTCGCCTACTCCGGTCTCGGCAAGGCCGGTGCCTTCCCGGTCGACTGCCGGGAAGAAGCAGAAGTCGTTGCTCGCAAAAACCAATGCCAAGATCATGATGTGGATTCGACGGATTCACCTGTTTAGTGGCTTATTTATGTTGCCTTGGGTCCTGCTGTATGGATTCACAGCAATGCTATTCAACCATTCAACCTGGTTTTCAGATTCCCGGATTGAAACCGTTTCGTTTGAGCCGGGTGATTTAGCTTCGCTTCCGGGCTCACGTGAAATTGCGGAAAAAACCGTTGCCCTCCTGTCTGATCAGGGTTTAGACGTTCGTTTGTCAGAACCGGTGCAGGCTCTATACACGCGATCTGCATTCGTCAGCTATGAAACTGAGGAAGCAGACAATACCCTGGTTCTTGATCTTAATACCGGGCAGGGCTACAAACGCAGTCGTTCAAAGCCGCGAAAGAGTGAAGCCGACAACGCAGGGCAGGATCAACGGGTCAAGGACTTGGCCAAAGGGGTTTCCGTTTCCGTTCAACTTGGCGATTCGTTAGACGTGACACCGGTCATCAGGTCTTTTGAAAAAACACTGGATTCGACAAAAACAATTAAGTTACAATCGATTCCGGTTTTGGAGTTCGATGCTTATGTCGACGGAAAATTGAAAAAGCTGCGGTTTAGCCAACAGTCGAGCCGCAGCCGGGGAGGGGCAACACAGTCCGGTTCTGAGAGTCAGGATCAATTGAAACTGAATACGGTTGTCGCGAAGGTTTCTTCGGTCGGTGACAACCCTCGATCAATGTCGTGGCGAAGCTACTTGCTCAGGTTGCATATGGCACACGGTTACCCAAATACAAGGAATGCCCGGTTCTGGTGGGCTTATACGGTTGATGCCATGTTTGTCTGCATGGTGTTCTGGGGTTGCTCCGGAGTCTTCATGTGGTGGCAAATCAAGAGAACCCGGGTTTTTGGATTTGTGCTCTTGTTTTTAAGTGGGGTGATCGCAACTTACCTGGCGTTTGCAATGCATTGGCAACTGGTGCATGGGTAATGTTTGAAGATCGTTTTTGTTTCCGTGATTTTCCAGAAAATTAACAAATCAAAAAATTAACAAAGCAGAAAATTAATGAAAATTTACACTCTGATCTTGGTCTCGTTGTCTTTTGCCTTGGTGCAGCAATCCGGTGCGGATGATTGGCTGAGTTTTCAAAATGGCGGAAGGCTGGTCCTGAAACAGAGTGCTGCAATTCCCAAACAATGGGATGCTAAGCAGGGTATTAAATGGTCGGTAGCGTTGGCAGGATACGGCCAGTCGAGTCCAGTCGTCAGTGGTGATCTTGTCTATGTGACGTCTGTTACCGGCAAGATGAAACAACAATGTCATATTCAAGCCAAGCGTGTTCTTGATGGTGCAGAGGTTTGGACTCATACAGTCGATAACAGCACACCCGAGAAGAATACGACTTATGTAAGTCGTGCTGCACCGACTCCGGTCTGTGATCAAGATGGGGTGATTGCCTTCTTTGAAGGTGGCAATTTAATCTCAATTTCCAACAAGGGCGAGGTCCGTTGGGAACTGGATCTGGTCAAACAATACGGAGCCATCAAGGCACGACATGGTTTATCCTCATCGCTTGAACAGGATGAGGCCAATGTTTTTGTTTGGGTGGAAAGGGAGGCAATGCCCTACATCATTGCGGTTAGCAAAAAATCGGGAAAAATTGCCTGGAAAGGTGAAGGGCTTGGTGTTACGAGTTGGAGTAGTCCCCGATTGGTTCCGGTTGAAGGGCAAAAACATTTAGTTTTGAGTGGGATTGGAAAGATTGTGGGGATGGATCCAAAAACGGGAAAACGTCTGTGGGAATTTGATCAGATTTCAGGCAATTCAACACCCACGCCGGTTCCACTGGGAAATGGAAAGTTCTTGATCGGCGCCACAACGGGTACCCGCCAATCTGCAACGGGCAAGGCAGCCAAATCAAATGGTGTGATTCAAATTAGACAACAGGATGGTAAATTCAGGGCTGAATTTGTCTGGCAAGCAGAACAGGCAACTTCATCCTTTGGATCCCCCCTGGCTTACAACGGAAAAGCCTATTTTGTGAACCGTTCGGGTGTCTTGTTTTGCTTGGACCTGGAAACGGGGAAACAGATTTACGCTGGGCGGACCAAGTCCAGTATCTGGGCCACACCGATCGGTGTGGGGTCCCAAGTGTATCTCTTCGGCAAAGATGGAACGACAACCATTGTGGATTCGGGATCGGAGTTCAAAAAAATTGCCACCAATCCACTCTGGGAAGATGAGAACAGCAGACCGCGGGATGACGCTTCCGAATCAGCGGGTTTTGGGGGAAGGGTTTTGTATTCTGGCGTTGTCGCAAGCAAGGTGTTGTTGCTTCGTAGAGGAGACCGACTTTTTTGTGTGCAGGGTCAGTGAGGACCGTCATTAGACTGCCAAGAAATCAGCGCTGGTGGTGCTGTCAAAAAGAGAACCTGACGGGTTAACTGCTATGAAAGCAGTCGGAATTTACCGCGTGGGATTTGCGTTCAAAGGTGATCTACTCGTCGGTCACGCATCCCAGGGAGGCGTTTTTCACGTTCTTAATATACTTGTAGAGGGTGCCGCGACTGGCTTTATAGTCCGGTGCCTGCCAAGCAGATTTTCGTTCCACCATCTCTGCTTCACTGACCTCAACATCGAGTTTGTTGGTCTCCGCATCGATGGTGATTTGATCACCATCACGAATCAAACCTAGCGGACCACCTTCTTGAGCTTCTGGAGTTACGTGACCCACAATAAAACCATGGGATCCTCCGGAGAATCGACCGTCGGTTAATAACGCGACATCGGAACCCAGTCCTGCTCCCATGATCGCCGAAGTCGGTGTCAACATTTCCGGCATTCCTGGTCCCCCTTTGGGACCCTCGTACCGAATGACGACGACATCCCCTTTGACGATTTTATTTTCTTCCAAGGCGGTCAGCATTAATTCCTCTGAATCGAAGACTTTGGCAGGTCCTGTAAACTTCAGCCCTTCTTTACCCGTGATCTTGGCAACAGCCCCTTCAGGTGCGAGGCTACCTCGAAGGATCTGAATGTGTCCAGTGGATTTTATAGGAGCAGAGAGGGGTTGAATAATTTCTTGGCCTTCAGTAAGCCCGGGAAGATCTTTCAGATTTTCTGCCAAGGTTCTCCCGGTCACGGTGAGACAGTCTCCATCGAGATGACCTTCTTCGAGTAGATATTTCAGAACGGCTGGTGTTCCGCCGACACGGTGTAAATCTTCCTGGACATATTTGCCGCTGGGCTTGAGGTCAGCGATGTAAGGTACCCGGTCACTGACTTTCTGGAAATCGTCAATGCCCAGATCGATGTCAACGCTGCGCGCCATGGCGATCAAATGCAATACCGCATTGGTCGATCCACCCACCGCAATTACCGTGACCATCGCGTTTTCGAATGCAGCCCGGGTCATGATGTCTCGCGGCTTGATGTCATGTTCCAGCAGGTGCAGCATGGCTTTGCCTGCGGCCAGACATTCTCCCATTTTGTCGGCGTCTTCGGCCGGAATGGAAGAGCTATAGGGTAGGCTCATTCCGAGTGCCTCGATCGCGCTAGCCATGGTGTTTGCAGTGTACATCCCTCCGCAGGCACCTGCACCCGGACAAGCGTTCCGTACGATGGAATGACGTTCGGACTCATCAATCGAACCCGAGAGGTATTGTCCGTAACACTGAAAGGCCGAGACGATGTCCAGTTTTTCTTCACCGCTAAAACCGGGTTTGATGGTGCCACCGTAAACCATGATTGCGGGTCGGTTAAGACGTCCCATGGCCATCACGGTGCCCGGCATGTTTTTGTCACATCCGGGTAATGCGATTAGCCCATCGTACCATTGTCCGCCCATGATCGTTTCAATTGAGTCCGCAATAAGATCACGGCTTTGAAGTGAAAAACTCATGCCTTCCGTGCCCATTGAGATTCCATCTGAGACACCGACGGTATTAAACCGCATCCCGACCAATCCAGCATCGACGACTCCTTTTTTCACTTGATCGGCTAGGCCGTTGAGGTGCATGTTGCAGGGATTTCCGTCATACCAGACACTAGCGATCCCAACTTGTGCCTTGTGCATGTCTTCTTGGCTCATACCGGTGGCGTAAAGCATGGCCTGGGAAGCACCTTGAGATTTAGGTTGCGTGATACGGGAGCTGTATTTGTTTAACATGGATAAACTTGAATCAATCAGAGGAATCGCAATGGCCAATTTCAAACAGGCAATCTTAGCAGAATCGAGCAGAATCTTCATCTCGGATGCCAAATGCAATATGGTTCAGCCTATTGTTTCCAGATCAGTTGGTTTCTTGTTTGCGAGCGTTTTTTCTATTGGGATTTCGGACTGCTTGGTCGAAAGCAATTTTGCCCAGGAGCCGGTAATTTGCTCCGCGCCTCAGAAACGGAATCCATCAGTGTTTGACCGCTTTGTCAGCTCTGAAGAATTCTCTGAACTTT
>JAZABE010000152.1:0-1633 GCA_036137535.1 Planctomycetota bacterium
ACGTATTTTGTCCGGTTTGGCTGAGGCGTTTCGCATTGTTGCCAGTACTGAAACGCCATTTTTAATGCGACTTCTACAGCGTTGGCGCCATCGCTGCAAAAGAAAACGTGATTGAGGTTGCCTGGAGTGATCTCGACCAGTTTTTTGGCCAGTCGAATGGTTGTGCTGTGACTGGCTCCGAGGTTCGTGACGTGGGAAACCTGTTCCATTTGACGGCGAAGTGCGTTGTTGAGTACTGGGTGACCATGTCCGTGAACATTGCACCAGAGGCTGCTAACCCCATCGATAAATTCGTTGCCGTGAATATCTTTAAGTCGACAGCCTTGGGCTGATTCCACGACAAAAGACTCGTAATGTCGCATTTGAGTGAAAGAATGCCAAACGTGGTCGTGATCCCATTTTTCCAGTTGTTCAGGGGTGAACCCGTCATCCTTTACCATGTTTGCTCTCGGGTGTTTGTAGGTGCCAAAGCGTTGATTTGATCATCGTTACCAGGCAACCGTGACCGACTCGCCCACACCGAGTCCCAGCATCTCAGAGATGGAAATTCCGACAAGTTCAACCCGGAGAGGCTCTGTTTCGGGCAGAATGGCAATCAGGGTAGAATCGGGCTGACCATGATCTTCTGGGTAGATTCCCACTGTTTGATGCCCCCCGATCGTGATCGAAACCGATTCATCTCGAGGAACCTCGTTGAGTTGGCTGGCGGTAATATTGGTCACCAGACCCCCGGTTTCGCTGAGCGAAACGATGCTCCCTTCAATTTTATTCGCCAAGGCGCTGCTCCCGGTTGAATATCCAATGGTGTTTTGGGTTTGACAGTTGATTTTACGTGGTATTTGGTTTTCTGCAAATCAGAAACGCCGAGTGAAGCTTGCTTATTCTGTCGTTAAGATCTTTGCGATAGCTAAAGTGGTGTTTCGGGGATTACCAGTTCACCTTGATGGGGGCGCCTTGATGGAGATTGAGCTGCTGGGAGGCATTGCCGCAGTTTACGGCGACTTCAAGGCGTTGATTCGAACCAGTAAGGCACATCAGCTTCCCCGGTGGCAGGTCCGAGTAGGTATAAGAAATCCCTTGGATCTCTTGCTCCCCCACGACGACTGTACAGGCCGCCGGGGACACCGGGATTAGTGATGAGTCAATGTTGGAGATCAAATTGCCAAATCGATCAACCAAGAGGATTTCTCCCCATACGGAATCGAGTTGTTTGACTGGGCGGGCGAGTTGAAGGATTGCCAGCTCACTGGGGTCAACAGGGTGTCCAAAATCGACGGGCAGTTTCCCCGTCAAAAGCTGGGCGGCGATTGGTGCCATGAGATCGCGTCCATGGAAGGTGGCTGAAACGTTATCAAAACAAGAGGTCTGAACCTGGACGACGTTGCGAATCTGAAATCGATGACGACATTCCTGGAGTAAACCGTTGTCTGGGAGAACCACGTATTTTTCTTCCAGTTCAGCGATGAGGATTCATCGTTGGGTTCCCACACCGGGGTCGACGACGGCAATAAAAATAGTGCCAGGCGGAAATGCTGAAAGACTGTCGGCCAATACAAAAGAAGCTCCACAGAGATCCTGTGGTGCAATGGAATGGGTGATGTCGATAACGGTAGCACCGGGATGAATACCTAGG
>JAZABE010000153.1:0-4243 GCA_036137535.1 Planctomycetota bacterium
AATGGTGTTGTTGACACGGTGCGCGACCTGGTCAACCCGACTCCCTCGGGAGACTGGTCGAGTGTTTGTGTGTGTTCCAACGGTGAGTACGATACGGAGCCAGGATTGATAACCGGTTTCCCGGTTCGATCGGACGGAACCGGCTGGGAAGTGGTTCCAGGGCTACCAATTGATGATTTCAGCCGAGGCAAAATAGAAGCCACGATCAATGAGCTTCGCGAAGAAAAAAGCTTGGTGGCGGACCTGCTCTAGGATTTAAGGGTTACCGGTACTACGATTTTCAGAGCCGCTTCTCAGTTTTTGAACCTCTTTTTCAATTCCCTGCAGGATCTTCAAGTCGCTGGGTAAGGGCGAGTCAAAGGCCGGTCTCAAAGGGATTGGGACATCATCCATCCGGTAAACGGTCCCGGGGACATTGATTCCGTAGGTCGCCACGGTAAAAGAGACGGCGGCCGCCCGGGTGGTGGGGGTATCCTTGGGGTCGAGAGCAACCAGGGGGATGGATTTCAGGTGCTCACGCGCGGGTTGGCTGAAATTCGCCATGGGGTCGCTGGCGATCACCAGGGCGGCATCGGCTTCGCCCCGGGCTAACACGTCACTGGCGGTGTATTCACCTGGGTTGAATCGAGGGTAACCCCGGCCAAGGTTGACGGCGAAAGGGTAGCCGGTTCGCCAGGAAACGACGTTGTCCGCACCGGTCACGTTGCCGTGTCCGCGGTTGGGCTTGCAAGCAAAACGGGTGTGGCGGTTCATGTCGCGAGTGAGAGAAAGAATCCCTTCGCTGTTGGCGTGTTTTCCCCGGGTCATGGTCAAGCCCATCCCGAAAAAAATGACACCGTAGCGACAGGACTTCATTCGGTCCATCAGGTCCTGCCACAGGGAGAGTGGATTGCCGGTTTCCCGTTCGACCTGTTCTGGATCGAGTTCGATGTCGTTGGCCAAAGCCCGCAAAGTCCATAACGCTTCGAAGTCTTTCCTGGGTTTGATTTGCACAAAGAGATCAGCGGCCTTGGCGCTCTTGGTTTTTCGGACGTCCACAATCACGCAGGTCCGGTCTTTGCGACCGTTGGGCACAAACAGACCCTTGGGCATCAAGCTGTACTTGGTGAAATGCCGGGGATGGCTTTCGGCCGGATTGGATCCCCAGAACATTACCAGGTCCGCGCGGTTTTTGACTTCGCCCAGCGAGCAGGTCGATTCACCGACCCCCTGGAAGGCCATTCCCGAGGGTCCATGGCAAACACTGGTCGTAGTGTCCAGATTGGCTCCTATCCAGTCCGCGATTCCGACGGCCACGCGTTGGGATTCCACTGTGGTGTCGCTTAACCCGTACACCAGGGGGTACTTGGCCGTGTGGAGAATTTTGGCGGCTTGACGAATTCCTTCGTCCAGCTCCGCCGGTTGGCCCTGGATGTAGCAAGGAGCGCGATCCTCGATCTCGTGGTTCAAAAACCAGGAAGTACCAAGGACACAGGCTTTCTTTGCTTTTTTAATCGTATGACCTTCCACGGTCAGCTGGATATCATCACAGACACAACCACAGAAGGTGCAGGTCGCGTCCTCCACGATTTTCAAAGGGGTCGAGTCTGGGTCGGCCGTTGCCATTTTTAGAGCACCTTTTTCAGTTGAACGTCGATCCCTTTACTGGTGGGCATCCCGGAACCGTGGGTGTCTCCACCCATCAGTTGGCTGGACAGGTCTCCGTAGGCCATGAATAAAAGTCCAGAGGGAAGTTCGTCCGGCTTCGCTTTTCGGGCAGGGAGCTGAATTTCTCCAAATTCTGATTTCAACTCGATCAGCTGTTCATCTTCGATCGTCAGCCTTTGCATGTCGTCGGGATTCATTTGCACAAATGACGTTGCCGCTTGGTAGGTTTCGCCGAATTTACCTTCATTGATTCCACAGCCCTGTTGACTGCTTCTGCCGGGGACCAAGATGAATATTTCTGACACTTTATAGACCGATCCAATCAGCGATGATTCAAATTATCCAGTTTAACCTGAACTGGTTTGAGATTCCCATGGACTTTGCCAGTCTCCCCACGCCGCAAGGTAATCCCGGTAAATTGGCTGATTTTCCGATTCGGAAATTAACCAGGCTTTGGTTTGGTTTACCAGTTCTTTTTCCCGGTCAATTCCGATATCGCCAATGAGCACCAGGCAACGCAGGAATACAAAATAGGTATCCAGTACGTCGCATCGGCAATAATTGTCGATCTCCTTTAATTTGCCTTCGGCAAACAGATCTTGCACCATGTTGCCTTGAACGTCCATTTTCCCTGGTTTTCCAATTAAATTGGCGGCCAGGTTCAATCCGCCATTAAATCGACTAGCGCCAAAATTAGTCAAAATCTCGTGCAGATCCATGTGGCCCTGGAAATTGTAGCGATTCCGCGGTTGTTCGTAAGTTTTTCCCCGAAAACGGAACCAGTTGGCTAGGCCAATTCCGTAGCGAAATGCGGCGAGTTCGAGGAGGGGAAGATCAAAAGTCCGCCCATTAAAAGAAACCAATGTGGGACGCTTGTATTTTTCCCAACCCAACCAGAAATGCTGGGTAATCACGTGTGGACGAAACTCGGGTTCGTCAAGGGAAACCAGGTCAATCAGGGAAAAATCGTCAGCAATTTTAGCAACGACGATCGAAACCGGAACTTGGAAGGTGTAGGGGATAAAATCCGATTCGTATTTTTCCATCAGGAAATCGCGATACTTTTGGATCGCCTGTTGGGCGTCCAGCCCCTCTCCGGCATACCGGGTTTTTGAGATCAGGTCACCGTCGGCAACGCTTTCAATGTCGAATACCAGGTAGCGAACGTTTGAGCTGGACATAGAATGATACGAAACCAAGGAATAATCCGGGACACCGGTCTGGCCGGCTAATGGCGATAATACTCCAGTTTACCAGCCGTGACCAGTTAAAACGTCCCGGGAAAGACTTGCCAGGCGATTTGGCAGAGATGAGGAGCCACGATGAATTCAAAAAGGTTGTTGGAACGGTTTGTGAAGTACGTCAAAGTGGACACGCGATCCTGCGGGGACAGCGACACCTACCCAAGCACGCCCGGCCAGCTGGAATTGGGAAAACAGGTTCAACAAGAGCTCGTTGAGATGGGGGCCCGTGACATTGCTCTGGATCAACATGGAATTCTCGTGGCAACGCTGCCTTCCAACGTGGAGCATGAGGTCCCGGTGATCGCTTTCAATGCTCACTTCGACACTTCACCGGAGGCCAGTGGAACCAACGTTCGCCCGAATGTTATTGAAAATTACCCGGGGGGAGATATTGTTTTGCCAGGGGATTCATCAAAAGTCATTACCGTATCGGATAACCCGGAATTGGAAGGTTTGATCGGTGCAACTTTGGTGACCACGGACGGGACCACTCTGCTCGGGGGCGATGACAAGGCCGGGATTGCGATCATTATGGAAATGGCCCAATCATTACTCGAAAATCCTGAAATTCAACATGGTGAGGTCCGTCTCCTGTTTACCTGTGATGAAGAAATTGGACACGGTGTCGATCATGTGGATGTGCAGAAACTGGGTGCGACCGCCTGTTACACGGTTGATGGCGGAGGCAAGGGAATGATCGATGTCGAAACGTTTTCGGCAGACGGCGTCACGATTACGGTGCAGGGAGTCAATATCCATCCTTCAATTGGTAAAGACCGTATGGTGAATGCCTTGCGAGCGGGCGGCGATTTATTGGCTCGCTTGCCCCGGGAACGATCTCCGGAACAGACCGAAGGACGCGACGGGTTTATTCATCCCTATGTGGTTCATGGCGGTGTGGATGAAATGAAAATCCAGGTTCTGCTTCGCAGTTTCGATACGCCGGAGCTGGAAGTATTTGCTGCTGAGCTTCGCCAGTTGTGTGTGGACGTTGAACAGGATCACCCCGGCATTCAAATAACGCTGGAGGTTTTCAAACAATACCGGAACCTGGCCGATGGTTTGAAAAATGATCCACGGGTCGTGGATTACGCCAAGGAAGCTCATCAAAACCTGGGGCTGGACGTCGAGGAAACTCTGATTCGTGGCGGCACCGATGGTTCCGGGTTGACGGAAAAAGGTTTGCCGACGCCCAACCTTTCTTCGGGACAACATTGTCAGCACTCACCGCTGGAGTGGGCTTGCTTGGATGAAATGCAACAGGCTTGCCAAGTCGTGACGGAGATTGTCAAAACCTGGGCCCGGCATTAGCCGAGTCCTGAGTGGTTTGCGACTTTCGGGGTTAAGCAGTT
>JAZABE010000154.1:0-2708 GCA_036137535.1 Planctomycetota bacterium
TGCCGTGGTTTTTGGATATGATTGCCGATTACTCCGGCCACCTGTTCAGAAATATCACGATCACAGCCGGCTAGACCGCTCTAAAACATGTTTTTGAACGAACTATTCAATGGTCGAGGCCTTTTGCTTTTCCTGACGTTTGTCCGGATCTTGGCGGTAGCGTTCACCTTGCCAAAGCTAGGAACCCAGGCGTATCTGTTTGTTTTTCGAATATTGTTTGCGGTTGTCGTAACCCTCGCAATTGGTCCCTTGCTGGTGGAATCACAATCGGCGGACCCGGTTTCCTGGAAAGGCTTGGCTTCGTTGGTGTTTTCAGAGATTGGGGTGGGTCTTAGCCTGGGTTTGGCTGCAAGTTGTGTGATAATCGGCATGCACTCGGCAGGGCAGGTCGTATCCCAAGTGTTGGGATTTCAGGTTGGGTCCTTGCAGCAGGGGCTAAGTGTTGAGCAATCGGCCGATTATCGAAAATTGTTTTTCGTGATCTCACTGTTTTTTTGGTTTGGGATTTCTGGGCACCGGATACTGGTCGAAGGTTTGCTCCGATCATTTGAATATTTTGAGGTTGGCCAGTTCCATTTCTCTTTGGAAACGATGCACTTGTTGAACCAAATGATTAGTCTCTGTCTCGAATTTTCCATTCGCTTTTCGTTGCCGATCGTGTGCGTTGGAATCCTGGGTTTTTTAGTGACCGGTTTCTCATCGAAACTTTTCGCATCGCAGACTACCAGTATGGCGTTTGTTGTCAATCAACTGCTTTTTTTCTTAATCTTGGGACCCTTGGTTGTTCTGTATTCAGAGGAAGTGTACCTGCAAACCGTGAGCCAAGTTGAAAACTTGCTGACATCGTTGACGGATCTGAATTTAAACGGGGAAGGGGTGTAGTTGGACGGAATGGAACGAATTCATGAACCTTCTCCGATTCGGTTGGCGCAAGCAAAAGAAAAAGGGGATGTCGGCCGCAGCGCGGAGTTAAGCCGTTCATTGATTTTGAGTGCAATGTTGGGTTCGGTATTCATTTTCGCAGGGACGATTCACGAGTTGGCTAGCGAAAAAATCAGGGAAAGCATCGCCGATGTCAAAGTCAAACTGACGGATTTGTCTGTCACTTCACAAACTGAAATTGGGTTCGATTGGTTTTTCCCCTTTCTGTATTTTTTAACATCGATCCTGTGTGTCGGTGTCCTGGTCTGGCATTTTCAATCCCCATTAACCCCTAGGGTTCAACGGGCCAATCCGGATTTTTCCCGGATTTCACCGGGTTCTTCGATGGCGAGAATTTTATCAGCTGAGTCGATTTCTCAAGGATTGTTCGGGTTGGTTGGCTTCTTGGTTTTGGCGTCGGTAGCAATTTTGATTTTGTTCAATCAGACAAAGGCACTGGTCAGCGTTTCGACTTATGGTTCCGAAAGGGGAATCCAAATCATAGGTTCGTTTTTACGCAATGTATTCGTGGCCAGTGGTGTTGTTTTAGTGGTACTTGGATTTGTGGACTACCTGTGGCAGCGGTGGAGAATTGCCAACAAGCTTAAAATGACTGATCAGGAACGCCGAGATGAAGCGAAAGAAACAGAAATGAATCCTCTGGTCCGGAAACAGATTTTGCGGTAATGCAGTTTTTTTAGTAATGCAAGGTTTGTGGACAACTCCGCAAGTTTTGCGTTGGTTGATCTCGTAATCCTAGTTCGATCTTGGTTCGACTCCATGTAAATGGCGAACGAAAAAGTCGTACGTTCTCCGGAGTCCATAAGAACCAGAACCAACTCCATGGCCACCCCCTGGGACTAGTAAAAAGTCGAAATCCTTGTTGGCTTTGATGAGGGCGTTAACCACTTGCAACGTCGAAGCCGGGTCAACATTTCGGTCAAGTTCACCAACAATCAGGAACAGTTTCCCTTGTAATTTGTGGGCATTCGTGACATTGGATTGCTGTTCGTAATGAGGGCCAATCGGCCAACCCATCCACTGTTCGTTCCACCAGATTTTGTCCATGCGATTGTCATGGCAACCGCAATCGGAAACCGCGACTTTGTAAAAATCTCCATGCGCTAACAAAGCCCGCGTTGAACTTTGTCCTCCAGCCGATCCTCCAAAAATACCGACTCTGGCGATGTCCATGTAAGGGTAGCGTTTTGCGGCAGCCTTGATCCACTTAATTCGATCAGGGAATCCACTGTCTCCCAGGTTTTTCCAGCAAATATCATGAAAGGCTTTACTTCGGTTTGACGTTCCCATGCCATCGATCTGCACCACGATAAAGCCGAGTTCAGCCAAGGCCTGAGTCCGTCGATAGGAACTGAATGATTTGGGAACAAACGATCCGTGGGGTCCCGCATAGATGTATTCGATCACCGGATATTTTTTGTCAGGATCGAGGTTCGAGGGGCGATAGATCACCCCGAAGATTGGAGTGACGCCATCCCGACCGCCGCTGATGAATCGTTCTGGGCGTTTCCAGCCAGCATTTTGGAGTAACGTGTCGTCGCCGTTTTCAAGTTTGCAGATCAAATTTCCCGTTTCAACCTCCCGGAGTTCACAGATCGGTGGTCGATCGACTTGGGAATAGGTGTCCAGCAGAAACTTTCCTCCCGGGGAATAGCGAATAGAATGGGTTCCATCGCCCTGCGTCATTACGACCAGTTTTTTACCACCAAAATCGACTCGACAATGATGGATATAATAAGGGTCCTGATTGGGGATAATTCCGCCCG
>JAZABE010000155.1:0-3510 GCA_036137535.1 Planctomycetota bacterium
CCAGAATTCAACAATCGCAACGGGATCTGGTGGCTGCAGGAGCAAGAGCGGTGATTAGATTAATGCCTGATTGCGACGATCAGGCATTGCTTTCACCTGGTTTGCTGGATATTTCAGGGCTAGAGAATATTAAAGATGAAGAGATCTTCGGTCCGCTCCTTCAGTTCACCAGGGTTAATTCATTCGAACAAGCCATCAAAAAGGCCAACGATACGAAATACGGTCTGTCGGCCGGTTTGTTCAGTGACGACCGGGGTTGTTACGATCTCTTCGCCAAAAAAATTCGGGCTGGGGTCGTCAATTGGAATCGGCAAACAACGGGTGCCAGCGGAAAATTGCCGTTCGGCGGATGCGGGCACAGTGGTAACCATCGTCCGAGTGGTTACTTTGCTGCCGATTATTGCTCTTACCCGGTCGCATCACTTGAGTCCGATGCGATTGAATTGCCGCAGACATTATTGAACGGTTTTTCGCATTAAAAAATGCAGTCAATGGTTAGGTGTGACCGAAGTGAGGTGATTCTTTTTTACTTCAGGGACCGCAGCGGTAACGTGATTGAAAAATGGAATGACGTTTGCGAACACCTGAACCCGTTTGTTTTCGGGTTCGTGATGAAAAGAGAGGGTGTTTCGAAGGTGCTGTGAAACTGCCTTCGACCACCTAGATTTAACCAGATAAGAGGGGCCGATCAGTCAACGAAAATGGCGGATACACACCACACCGAAAACCGGCATTAACGTTCCCGGTAAGTGATTCGACCTTTGGTCAGATCGTAGGGAGACAGTTCCACACGCACTTTGTCGCCGGGGACAATGCGGATAAAGTTTTTACGCATCCGTCCAGCAACATGGGCAAGAACTTCGTCACCATTTTCCAGTTCCACGCGAAAACGCGTGTTTGCGAGAGCTTGAACGACGGTGCCCTCGACTTCAAACGATTCATCTTTTGCCATGAAAACCCTAATCAACGAAACGAATTGAGAACAAGTTCACTATATTAGTCGGAAACAGCCCTTTCAGTCCATAGCTGAAAAAATGGCCTTAAACTCGTGCTTTAAATAATCAAACGACTCAACACCACAGGATATCCGCAGCAGTCCATCGGTAATGCCCATTTTCCTAGCTGTTTCGGCCGGCATATTCTTGTGGCTGGTTGAGCGAGGATGACTGACCGTTGTCGCAATTTCACCCAAAGAAGGGCAAAAACGAATGTTCTTTGAACGTGCGATAAATTGGTTCACGGCGGGCAAGCCGCCGTTGAATTCTATGCTGACCATCGACCCAAAACAGGTTGTACCCAAAACCTGCCTTGCCATTTCGAAAGTCGGGTGCGATTTAAGACCAGGATAGTAGACGGTTCTGACGATCGATTGTTCTGACAACCATTCTGCCAGAGCGTGTGCATTTTTTGCGGCTCGATCCAGCCGTAAATGGGCCGTTGCCATTCCTCGTGATGCGAGCCAGCAGTCAAACGGACTAGCGGTCAAACCCCAGGATGATGTGGCGTCTTGAACGCGATCGGCCAAGAACGACTTTCCACAAAGCAAACCCAAGATCACGTCACCGTGGCCATTCAATAGTTTACTCATGCTTTCCATGACCAGATCGGCTCCAAATGCCATGGGTCGTGTGATGAGGGGTGTTGCAAATGTATTATCGACTAGCAAAATGGCGTTGTTTGCATGAGCAATCGAACTTAGTGACGACAAGTCCGCAACATGAAGCAGTGGGTTGGCAATGGTTTCGACAATCAGCATACGGGTGTTGCTCCGAATTGCGGATTGCGTTTTCTCAAGATCGGACATGTCAACCTCACTGTATTCCAGTCCCCAACGACTCAGCTCTTCCTTGACCAAACGTACTGTCCGACCGTAAAGTTGTTGACTCAACAGGACATGGTCCCCGGAGTTAAGATGGGAAACCAAGGCCAGCGTCAAGGAAGACATGCCCGTTGACGTGACTTGAGCAAAATGCACGCCAAGTTCATCTCCCCCCTGGAGTTCACGACATTGTTCGGCAAGAGCTGACGCATTGGGATGACCGTCGCGTTGATAAATAAAACCCTCGGTTTTTCCTCCCAGCAGTTCACTGGCTTGCGAAACTGTTTCGCATTCGTAAACGGCTGCCGGATAAATTGGCATCGTAGAGGGTGTCGTGGAAACTGTAATTTTCTGTGGTGTGGCGCAGATTTCGTCGGAAGATTTTTTCATGGCTGTTTGAGAGAATCTGTTTTCGCTGAATTTAAACTGAGGATAGGGTTTCAGAGATTCTGCCGAAACGATTTCCGGGGATCACGTTAATTCTTGGAAGCGTATTCCAGTAAATCGTTTGGGGTCTAATCTCTGCAGAACATTGGTGATAGAGAATTCAAGAGTCAAGCGGATGAAATTCAGTTTGGTTTTTGTTAAACGGTTGCGCCTAAGCAACTAGACCCTGAACCGGCTGTACACCCGTAACAATGTTGGGCTGTTTGAATGACCCGATTTTCCAGCTTAGACACATCAAAATCCGCGATCATTTGTGGAGATTGGGGCGCAACACTCATGTCGAGCATTTGATTGAAGTCACAATCATACAAAGTACCGTCCCAGCCGACCGAAATTAAACCGCGGCACATCAAGCCTGAGACTGCTGATGGGTTAAAAGCATCCACCAGTTTTTGCATGTATTCGTCAAACCTTTCTTCTTTCAAAAGAAATTCCAAAAATCGACTGATCGGCATGTTGGTAATCGTAAACAACTGGTTGAATTCGATACCGTAATCTTTTCTAAGGACTTCGCGATATTGGGATTCCAATGTTTGTTGGTCGGGTGGTAGCGAAAAACCGACAGGATTATAGACCAGGGTAAGTTTTTTCCCTGAAGTCGGGTCGCCGTAACCCAAACGATTCAGGATTCTTAAGGCTTCCAAGGAAGCATGAAACGTTCCATCTCCGCGCTGCGCGTCAGTGTTGCTTTCCAGATAGCAGGGAAGCGAAGCGACAACTTCAACATCGTGATCTGCTAGAAAAACGGGCACGTCCTTAAATCCGTTGGCCAGCAGGATCGTGAGGTTGCAACGATCAATAACGTGGCAGTTGCGTTGCTTGGCTTCGGAAACAAAGTACTTGAAATGAGGATTCATCTCGGGTGCTCCCCCGGTCAAATCCAGTGTTCTCGTTTTTCCACGATCGATCGCATCAAGGCAGTGGTTGATCGTCTCCAATGACATAATTTCCCGTCGGTCGGGACCAGCGTCAACGTGGCAATGTTGGCAAGTCATGTTACAAAGCTTACCCAGATTTACCTGAAGGATTTCGACCCGATCCGCTAATAATGCACTGGATGAGCCGCATGTTTTTTTTGTGAAATTTGGCGCATCAAACTGATTTAAGATTTTCAGCTGCCTGGCACTGAAAGCTAAATCTGATTTGCGTCGCAAGAGCGTAAGAGATGTCGATTTTGCCATTTGAAATGCTGGTGACTTTTTGATCTGAAAGACAGTCTAACCTACTGGCTGTAGTTTTTGGGG
>JAZABE010000156.1:0-2126 GCA_036137535.1 Planctomycetota bacterium
GTTACACTGGAAATGCTTGAGACCGCTGTCCAGATGATCCTTGACGGAGCAAAGTTGGTGGCGACGAACCTCGATCCAAACTGTCCAACCAAACATGGGACGCGTCCCGGGTGCGGAGCAACGATTGCCTATCTCGAAACCGCGACAGGCATTCGGGCCATGAGTATTGGCAAGCCTAGCCCTATCATGATGAGAGACGCCCGCAAAGAATTAGGGTTGAGCACATCAGAGACGATTATGATTGGAGATACGTTAGAAACCGATATTCTGGGCGGCGTGCAAATGGGGTATCGAACGATTCTGGTTCTCACCGGCACGACGAAAACGGCAGGCCTTGCCCGTTATGCTTATGGTCCCGATTTGGTGTTGGAGTCAGTTGCTGACCTGGCGAATCCATCAGTGGATTTGCTGGCACCTGTTCCTTCAGGTGATGAAGCCATTGAGAACAGTGCGAAATGGTTGTTGGCTTGAACCGTTAAAGCCAACGCAACGCCTGAATCCGCCCGATTTTGGGTTTGATAATGAATGACCGAACCGCGACGTTATGCGCTGCCCGCGGTTTCTGGAATTTCCACTGGGTTTGGCTGATCCTAGCGTGCAATCCAGACGTCATCATCTTGATAGGCCGAGTGGATTGGTGTACTTCCCTGCCAGAGAAGTTGTCGTCTACGCAGGTTTCAGGGAAAATAGAAAGTTTTATTTCCCGGGGGGTACAAAAAAGGCGGCATGATTGCCGCCTTCAATGAGCTGAATTTCCAGAGGGTACTAGTTGCCCTCGTCTTCCTCAATTTTTGGTTGAAAAGCCATGTAGTGAAATCCCGTTTCGTCATTGGTCATGACGCCCGCAGTCGGCTTGAAATATTTCAACATGTCATCGAAATCGGGAAGTTCGTTTTCGATAAAGGCCTTGTTGAGAGCTTGGAAGAAGGGTTGGTCTTCGGCGCGATCCTTGATGGCCGATTGTGTTTGCTCGTCTTGGACGGCGTCAAACAGCATCCGGAAGGTTTCTTCAGGGCGGGTAAACGTGATCATTGCCGGTTTTTTTCCATCGAGTTGGCGTTTGACTTCACGCAGCATTTTCTTGTAATCCGGGTTGTCAGCTAAAACATCGTCGGGGTTCTTGTTGTTGTCGATGGCCATTTTAATGAAATCGACTGAGTCCGTGAAAACTAGGTAATCGCCCACGATTCCCAGGCAAGGACTCGCACGTCGGATTTGGAATTGAACTCGGTTCCTGCGAGGCTCACGAGGTTCACCACCCTGTTCGACTCGGCGTTGTTCCCATTCTTCTCGACGCTGCGCCATTTCTTCCTGGGTCGGTGGTTGGGGCAGAACAAAGTATTCAACACCTTTGTATCGTTCCGGGGTGAAAATTTGCTGATCTTCCCGGTCTGTCGACCGCGAACTGCGCTCATTGCCTTCACTACGTTCTCGGCGTCGGGCATTTCTTTCTTCTCGGACATCTTCAATTCCATTTCTCATGTCCTCAAAAATATCCTTGAATTCCAGTGGGTCTTTGAGCTTTGCCGTCAAGATAATGGCCTGTCCATTGAGTGAACTGCTGTCCACATTGACTTGTCCAAAACTCATCCGACCATCCAGTGAAGCGAGAAGGTCTTCTTTCAAATCCACTCCAAAAGATTCGGTAAAGTTTTCAGCAAGTTCTTCAGCAAGGGATCCTTCGCCATTAAACAAATCATAGATCTTTTCGATTTCGTTAAAAGAAATCATTGTGTTCCAGTTGGTCGTGAAGTAATTGGAAACTTCCGGTGGAAAAATGGTTTCAGGGGTCAGGTCGCCGGGTTCGATTGCCAGCATTTTGATTAAGCCAGCCCGGGGATTCGCTAGCGCAACATGGAGGTGGATGATCGATTCAAATTCGTCATGGTTAGAGGTCATGCTGCCCCCAATTCCCAGCAGCCCGTCGACCCCGAGACCACGGAGAATGCCGACTAATGCGGTTCCTGCGACCCCGGATTGGCTTCGGGTGATGATTTCAAAAACATCAGCAAAGAATACTCCTTGAGGAGGATTGTCTTCGTCTGGACTGCAAGCATTTCGAACGTTCAAATACTTTCGATTTTTGACGAGTGTTCTACCTTCTAGTTTTTCCCCGAGTTCTTCTG
>JAZABE010000157.1:0-2780 GCA_036137535.1 Planctomycetota bacterium
ATACCACTGCTATCAAAAGTTTTGGTTCGTTCTGCAATCCAATCGGATTCGTTTTCGCTCGAAATCATGATCTTATTCTTGGACTTTGGCTTCTGTTTTTTGGGTTCGGGTCCGAGTTGAATTAGGCACGTTGGCTAAAATTGCGTGAAACCTCAATTGGGATCCTTGTTGAATTGTAAGGCTCATCTTAAAATTCTTCGATAAGTCCTTGACCTTAGCAAGGCATGATCCGGTGTCGAGATGGATAAAGCTAGATTTTCGATGAATGCCATTAAACGGCGTGCAAAATCAAACGTTTTTTTGATGCGATCTTTTCGGAAAGCCGGGACTGGAGAACTTAAATCCCAACATAACCCGAGGACGGTATGTTATGAGTGATTGGATTGGCCACGAGTGTGGTATTGCAGCGGTTCGTCTATTAAAGCCGTTGGATTATTATATTCAGAAATATGGGACCCCTTTGTACGGCATCAACAAGCTCAATTTGTTGATGGAAAAGCAGCACAATCGGGGGCAAGATGGTGCGGGTGCGGCTGTGATCAAATTAGGAATGCCGCCAGGAAAGCCCTATATTTTCAGAACGCGTTCGGCCGGAAAGAACCCGTTGATGGATGTCCGCAACGCGCTAGCACAACCCTTTGTTGACATCCGCGAAAACCAACCGGAGAAATATCAGGACGGAAAATGGATCAAACAAAACCTGGTATTTGCCGGAGAGCTTTTATTGGGGCACCTGCGTTATGGAACGCACGGGGCATCGGGTGAAACCTTTTGCCATCCCTTTCTGCGGCAGAACAACTGGATGACTCGAAATCTAGTGGTTGCTGGTAATTTTAATTTGACCAACAACGACGAGATGTTTGAAATGCTGCTCGATCTGGGACAGCACCCTCGTAACCGGACGGACACGGTAATGGTCTTGGAAAAAATCGGTCATTTTCTCGATGAGGCCAACGACGCAATTTTCAGGAAGCACCGCAAGGAAGGCATCGAGGGTCCCGCCATTACCCAGAGAATTATCGACGAGCTGGATGTTGGAATGGTGCTGCGCAAGGCGACCAAGGGTTTTGATGGGGGTTATGTGATGGCAGGCATGATCGGCCATGGAGATCTCTTCGTATTGCGTGACCCAGCGGGGATTCGTCCAGCATTCTATTATCAGGATGATGAACTTGTGGTGGTTGCTTCTGAACGGCCTCAAATCAAGACTGCTCTTTCAGTTCCTCTGGATGATATTCAAGAGATCGAACCGGGGCACACGCTTCTGGTCAAGCATGACGGCACCGTACGAAGTGAAATGATTATCGAACCCGTGGAGAAAAAGCCTTGTTCGTTTGAACGAATTTATTTTTCCCGGGGCACGGACCGGGATATTTACCGAGAGCGCAAGGCGCTCGGCTGCTCACTGGTGAAGCGGGTGCTTGATGCGGTAGGACATGACTTGGAGCACACGGTTTTTTCTTACATTCCCAATACTGCGGAAACGGCATTTCTGGGGCTAATCGAAGGCCTGAGGGAACACACCGCTATTCAAGTTCAAGAAGCGGTCAAACGGGGTGCCAACCTGGATGAAATCGAGCGATTACTGGCTCTACAGCCCAGGATGGAAAAGTTGATGACCAAGGACGCCAAGCTGCGGACCTTTATTACCGCGGATGCAGACCGAGAAGACCTCGTTGCCCAGGTTTATGACACGACCTACGGCATTATTGAGCCCCAGGACACACTCGTAGTTTTGGACGATTCGGTCGTTCGGGGGACCACGTTGCGGACGAGTATTTTACGGATCTTGGACCGACTCAAGATGAAGAAAATCATCATTGTTTCTTCTGCACCGCAAATCCGGTATCCGGATTGTTACGGGATCGACATGTCGAGAATGCGAGATTTCGTAGCTTTTGTTGCTGCGATCGAATTGACCAAACAAAAGGGAGATGATTCACTGTTGACCCGGATTTATGAAGCTTGCCTTCAGGATGAAAACAATCCGGTGCAGCAATCGGTGAATCATGTTCAAAAACTTTTCGAACCTTACACGGCAGATGAAATTTCGAAAAAGATTGCCCAGTTGCTGACACCGGCGGATATGCGAGCTGACGTTGAAATTCTTTACCAGAGTATTTCAGGTTTGCACTTGGCCTGTCCTGACCATCGCGGTGACTGGTATTTCACAGGAAACTACCCAACACCGGGTGGCAACCGAGTGGCTAACCGCTCATTCATCAACTTTATCGAAAAAAGTAATGCTCGAGCCTATTGAGCGGACGACGGGGAATCTCCGTCTGCTTGGAGACTTTGTTTTTTCCTTGCACTGATAAACGACTGAACACAGAGCAAGACAAAAACGGTACAGAGAATGGCCATCAGCCAAACAAACGTCAGGGCCCGGGCATTGACCTCTTGCTGGGTTACCAGTTTATAGAGATCAAAACTTCCTTTTCCAATCGTCAAAACGGCTCCCAGTGTCCCCACCAAGGCGGCTCCATGCATGGCATGTTTTCGGGCCGTGTCTCTCAGGCCGATCAGGCCAAACACCAACAGCAGGACACCAAAGGAGGCTGGAATGGCCAGCCCTGTGATCGCCGAACGTTTTTTAGCAGGCGCGTCTGAACCGGTATCGGACGGTTGCGTGACGGTGTTCTCGGTGCTATTTCCGGGGCTGAGGTCTGAACCCAGATAAGCGACCAAGCCCAAGGTTATTAGCAGTGCTCCAAAAAGAATCGAATAGCGAGGCATATTAAATGTCCAGTTGAATCCCGTTGTCTTTGAAGGCTTTGATA
>JAZABE010000158.1:0-10414 GCA_036137535.1 Planctomycetota bacterium
TTGATCTCCCTCACCAAAAACCAAAAGCTAAAAATGTCATTTACCTCTTCATGAATGGCGCGCCGACGCATGTTGATCTGTTTGATTACAAGCCGGCAATTTACAAGCAACACGGCAACCCGGTTCCCGAATCCTATTTCAAGGGAAAACGCTTTTCGACAATGACCGGCAACCCTTCTGGCAAAGTCCTGTTGCAGCCAGTTGAACCGTTCAAGCAACACGGGAATTCAGGTGCTTGGGTCAGCAACTTCATGCCCTACACAGCCGGAATTGCAGATGACCTCTGTTTTGTCAAAAGCATGTATACCGAGCAGGTTAATCATGCTCCGGCTGTAACATTCTTCTTGACAGGATCCGAAATGCCAGGACGACCTGCCGTCGGCTCCTGGTTAACTTACGGTCTTGGTAGCGAATCGCAAAACCTACCAGGCTATGTCGTTATGACCTCGGTCAGTAAAGGAACAACCTGTGGCCAGATTTTTTATGATTTCTACTTGGGCAGTGGATTTCTCCCTTCCCGTTTTCAAGGCGTCAAATTTCGAGCCGGTGGAGACCCGGTATTGTATCTCTCGAATCCCGACGGAATCTCGCGGACAACACGACGGGAAGCCTTGAATGACCTAGAAAAGCTGAACCAGATGCAATATCAGCAATTGCAACATCCTGAAATTCTGACACGCATTGCCCAATACGAGATGGCTTACAAGATGCAAGCCAGCGTTCCGGAGTTAACGAACATCCAATCTGAGCCCCAGCATGTTCTTGATCTCTACGGTCCTTCCGTGACAGAGCGGGGGACATTTGCTTACAACTGTCTAATGGCAAGAAGACTCGTGGAACGCGGGACCCGTTTCGTCCAGGTCATGCACGCCGGCTGGGACCAACACAACAGTTTGACCACTGAACTTTACACCCAGTGCAAAGACACAGACCAACCATCGGCTGGATTGGTGCAAGACCTGAAACAGCGGGGGCTACTTGACGATACCATTGTCATCTGGGGAGGAGAGTTCGGGCGAACGCCTTTCCTCCAAGGCGATCTCAACAATCGGAAACGCTGGGGGCGAGATCATCATCCTCATGCTTTTACGCTCTGGCTTGCCGGCGGTGGATTTAACCCTGGAATAACCCACGGTGCCTCTGATGAATTAGGCATGAATGCTGTCGAAAACAAAGTTCACGTCCATGATTTTCAAGCCACCCTATTGAACCAGCTGGGAATTGACCACGAACGCCTGACGTTCAAGCACCAGGGAAGACGGTACCGTCTGACAGACGTGCATGGGAAAATTGTCAAGGATATCATCCACTAAATTAACGGCGAAAACCAAAGTTGTGAAAAAAACCAACAGATTGTTGTATACAATAAACCGTCTCACGCGTTCCTCTTAAAACGACTCCGGGCTCATCCAAAATGAAAAACCTTTGCTCCGTTCTGCTTTCACTCTGCTTGGTCATCGGTTACTCGAGCTTTTCCGTAGCTCAATTAAACCTGTTGGAGGCCGAAAAAATCGCGGCCGAAACTGGCCGAACCATTTTTGTGATTGCCGGTAAAAAAACGTGACCTCCCTGTGTGGCGCTATTAAACAGGCTCAACAACGAAAAAAGCTTGGCGCCATTAGTGACACAGTTTGTGCCACTCAAAGTTGATGTTTCCACACCTGAATACGTTACTTTGGCGAGAAAGCATCAAAGTGAGGGAAACTCTATTCCCAAAATTTTCCTGATTCGAGCCGACGGCAAAAAGCTCTACGCCAAAAGCGGTTCACTGCAGGGCGACCAATTACCCACATTAATGTCATTGGCCGTCCGGGATATGGGGCGACCACTGGGAATCAGTGAAGCTCAAGCTCTGAATGAAATTAATTCGAAAATTGAAGTTGCCTTGAAAGAAAAGCAGTTCAAAGAGGCAACCACCCTTTTCAAGAAAGTCAAATCGTTGGGTGCATTTGGTCGGATCCAGAGCTACGCGAAGTCGGCCACAAAAAACAACGCTCTCGCGCAGCAGTTCCAGGATTCCGTGAAAGCATTGACCAGCCAGTACACTTCCCTGCTGGATTCAGAATCCAGCCGTACCAAGGCTGCAATCCAGTCGTTGCAACTGAAATCCGATGTCGGTACCTTCACAGCCTTTCGCATTCCCTTGAACCAACTCGAAAAGAAAGTTCGATCAGCAATAGGTTCAACAGAGACGTTTTCCAGAATCAAAAATATCGCCTCGGCGCTCAACAACCTCGGGCATGCATCCGAGATAACCCGAGGGCAGGCTCAATCGACTTTAAAATCATTTGCCGATTCCACCAATGATGAACAGGCCAAACAGTACGTCGCAAAATCACTGGAAACCCAAGGGAAATTCACCACAACACTCCAGGAGCCCAACTCCGCCCTACGAACCTGGACTTCCGATAATGGAAAATTCAGTATCGAGGCGGCCCTGGTGACTTTCAATGGTGTCGATGTCACCCTGAAAAAGAAAGACGGCAAAATCATTTCAGTTCCGGCAAGCCGCCTGAGCAAGGCCGATCAAACCTATCTTGCCAACCAATGATCCGATTTCGAAAATCGAGAACGCCATGCATCAACGTTCTCAAGGGCTCCTGATCATTGAACGATTTGGTCGTTCGCCATTTCCGTCTTGGCGATCCCCCTGCGTTACCGCCTCGAGATTGCATTAACCGTAATCTTTCGTTAATCTTCTTCGTTTCCCTCTCTTCGTTCAAAGCCATACCATGCCGGATTTTTCACATTTCGACGAACACGGGGGTTCGCGAATGGTCGACGTGGGAAACAAGCCCCCATCGGACCGGTTTGCCCGGGCCAGTGGAATGGTCACCATGTCGGCTGAAACCCAAAAACAAATCCTGGACAATCGGTTTTCCAAGGGAAATGTGTTGGAAATTTCCAGACTGGCCGGGATCATGGCCGCCAAGAAGACCTCCGACCTGATTCCACTTTGTCACCCGCTCCCAATTTGTGGTGTTGAAATCGTGTTTGATTTTCCATCGGAAACCGAAATTTCTATTTCAGCAAGTGTCAATGTTTTTGCAAAAACTGGCGCCGAGATGGAAGCCTTGTCAGCAGTCTCCACTGCGGCACTGACCCTTTACGATATGTGCAAATCGGTTGACCGAGGCATGGTCATCCAACAGATTCAACTAGAAGAAAAACGTGGTGGTCAATCGGGTCATTTTGTTCGTCCTGGTCAAATCTCATCGGAGTGAAATACTAAAAGGCCGGTAACACCAAGCGGGACAACACGATGTTGAAAACGGAAAGACAGGATCATTCAGAAATCTACACCGAGCTTTACTCGGTGATCGAAGACGAGTTGACTGAAACTGAACAACTGCTGCAAAAAGAGCTGTCCAGCCAATACACCTTCGTCAATGATCTCTTGTCAAAAACCAACCGGTTGGCCGGCAAGCGGCTACGCCCTGCCCTGTTACTTCTGTTTGGGAAAGCTTGCGGAACCATGGACACAAACCATGTCACACTGGCCGCCGCCATTGAAATGGTCCACACGGCGACCCTCGTTCATGACGACATCCTGGATTCGGCCGTCCACAGACGCCACTCACAAACGATCAACCATCAATATGGAAACCAAGTTGCCATTTTGACGGGTGACTATTTGTTTTCAAATGCATTTTTGATGACCAGTCGGCTACCGACAACTTTTGCAGCGCAGGAAATCGGTCGGGCAACCAATAAAATCTGTGAAGGAGAGATTCGCCAAATCGGTACCCAGGGTCAATTTGAAATCAGCGAGTCGGACTACATTGACATCATTGATGCCAAAACTGCTGAACTTTGTAGCTGTGCTGCCAGGCTGGGTGCTCACTACGCAGGGGCAGTCGAAACCGTAGTTGAATCGGCCGCTGATTACGGGACTCAGCTGGGAATTGCCTTTCAAATCGTTGACGATTTACTCGACATCTTGGGCGACGAGGAGAACACCGGTAAATCATTGGGTAGCGATCTTCAGCAGCAAAAACCCACCCTCCCCATCATTCACCACCTCAATTCGCTTAGCGAAACCGCAAAAACTCAACGGGTTGAGGCACTCCTGCGTAACGAATTGCCTTCGGGGACGATAAAGAAAATTTTACTGGACAGTGGTTCGATTGATTACGCCCAACAAAAAGCCAAGGACTATGTCAAACAAGCTCTCTCTTCTCTCCACTCGCTCCACGATTCGACTGCAAAGTCGATTCTATCCACCCTGCCCGGCTTTGTGCTGAATCGCAGCCATTAAACTTGGTCGCAAACCAACTTCACCAACAGCTTAAGTCAATTCCGAAAGATTATTCCCAACGAATTCGCTGGGTCTTTCAACCAATAACCGGTGTTTCCATTGCAGGGCAACATTCCGTTGTTTCTAGCTCGAACCTTGGAAAGTGATCCCTGCAATTGAGCTGGTTGCCCCTTTCATCATTGCCTTGACGGAAAAAACGAATGCCAAAACAAGTTTTCAACCACGCACCAAAGACCAGGTCCAATTAATCAACACGGAAGCTCTTCGAGACGATCCTGGCAAAATCCAAAGGCCAGTTGATCCCCACTCGATCGCATTACGTTGGCCAACTTCTGCACACATCCCCGGCAACACAGCGAGCCAACCGCTTGTGCAGTCACATGTCCTTTCACAACCTCGTAAGCTTCCTGTTCACGCCCCAATTCGCTTAGACACTTCATTAACGAAAACCTCAAGATAAATCGATTGGGGTCAATACTGACGGCTTTTCTCAGAACAGGTTCAATTCGCTCTAGCGAATACTCCAGTCGTTCCATGTAAAAAGCCAATCGAAACCACGCTTCCGAAGAACGCGGAAGTTCCTTCACTTCCCTGAGACAAGTGCGTAGCGCCAGCTCATCCTCATTGAGAAATCCGAAAACACTGGCAACGCCGGGTAGCATTGCCGTCGGCGTTTTTGGCAATTCCAACAAAAATTTCAGGTTGTCTTTTGCCAGGGAGTTTTTTTCCAACGCCAGGTAACATTTTGCCAAGGCGAAATAGCCGGCCGGACAAAGCGGCACCAAAACCAAGGCCCGTTCGAGGTCTTCCAGCGAGTGATGAATATCAGAACTCTGCTCATAAGCGATCCCCCTAAGCTCAATAAAACGGCCAAATTCGGGCCATTTCTCGATTGCCGCGGTGCAAAGCTCAATTGCCTGCTGGGATTGAGCCTGCTGAATGCAGTCGATCGCCTCCTGAATTAAAACTTGTTTTTTATCCATAAAATTTTGAGAAAAATCCAAAAGGTCTTTGACATTGAGACTCAGTCTCATTAATTTAAGGATCATTGAGGGCGGCGTCAATTGGTGACCCTGCCCTCCCGTAAACCAAACTCGTATCGTTTTTTTTAATAGATACGCATTATTTTTTTAAAGGAGATTACTCAATGGCTCATTCAAGAGCACTGCAAAGAAAGGGTTTGACACTAATCGAACTCGTCATGGTTCTCATTATCCTGACGGCACTCGCCGCACTTGTGGTACCGATCATCGACAGCATCCGTCGAACCAGTGACAAGGCAACCGCGTCATTTGTCATGGAACAATTGGTTGAAAATGTTGGCTTGTACCGAACACTGACCGGTGTTTACGGTGGTGGATTTGATACCTGTCTTGATGAGACGGGACTAGCAGCAGCCGCCAATCTTTCATCCAAAGTTGAAAGCAAGTGCGATATTATGCAACTGACGGGTAATGAAGGCGACAAACTCGACGACCTGATTCCAACCGTCATGTTGCACGACCCAGCCGGACCGATTTACCGTAACTGGCCTGGTAACTCCGGAAATACCCGGGTTGCTTGTGGCGGTTCTGGAGGTCAGAGTAGCTTTTGGACCATCACGGATGCGATGATGATTGAATCCATTTATCCAGGCGCTACAACCAACGCTGCGGGCACATTCCCCAATGTTGCAGAAGCTGGCTTGGGTGCCGGTCAAATTGCTTTAGGCAGTGGACCTGGTGGCCTGAAGACCGCTCGCCTGATCATCTTGGGGGTTGGCCCTAGCTACGATGGTGTTGGCAAAACCTTGGTTACTGCCCCGGGTTACCTCGGAATCGACGGAACCAAGTACTACAACCGGTTTTACTGCATCTTCGCTTGTTATGACGGCTTCACGGTAGACAAGCGACCTCAACTCAAAGGTGCTTTGGATAGCACGATGGACTTCCTCAACCAGGAAATCATCGAAGTGCTTGAAAACAGCATGGAGTAGGTTGAAAGCTAGTGGAAACCAATTTCGACTAGCCTGATTAGTTGAAATTGTCGATCCGTTCAAGCAAGCCCCTCATTCTCAACAATGAGGGGCTTGGCTTTTAAATAGAATTTTCTTCTGTTTCGATCCCGTTTTTGAAATTGAGAACCTCAATGTCAAAAATCAAGAACAACCAAAAATCACATTACACATGCACTTGCAATTAATTTGCATGTATACTGGTTTTTCCCAACTGGAATTTGCCTCCGTTTTATCCTGTTTTCAAAACCAAGACTCGCAATGGCCAAACTCGGTGACCTGAAAGTATTGAATCGCACGGGATTTTCCCTGCTCGAACTGGTAATGGTGCTCATTATTCTCACCGCATTAGCGGCCGTGCTGATTCCCCTGTTGGACCTGAACATTTCGACACCGGGTGGAGAAAAAACACCACAACAAATTGTGACCGAAACCAACCTGCTCAAGCTCAGTGAGCTCATCATGGGAACTGCCACCACCGACGGAGCCTGGAACGATGTGGGGCAACAATCAAGGTTCTTTATCCGGGAAGTTGGCGATTTGTTTCTGGACCTCAGTGCCCTTCAAAGCAAATACTCGGCTGCAGCTGCCAATTTCAACGATCTCACAGCCTACGATCCAGTCAAGAAGCTCGGCTGGAATGGCCCCTATGCGATCGGCGGCAGCGAAATATTGGACGCCTGGGGCACTCCCATTGTCGTTCAGATCGATTATGACGGAAATGATGCCATTAGTGATAATGAAACCAAATACGCCCGTTTGGTCTCCGCTGGTCCCAATAAAGTACTCGACACGCCCGTGACGACAAACGACCAAGAGCCGGGTTCCAATGACTCGACTCAATTGACACTTGCCGAATCCGGGGATGATGTCATTCTTTTCTTGCAGGTACCCGATTCCCGTGAATAGTCAAACAAACCCAATCCACGCTCCGAAACCCGGGTTAACCCTGGTCGAACTGGTGGTTGTCCTGGTGATCCTGGCAATCCTGGCCACCGTTGCCGTTTCCACCGTTGCTCCCCGCGTGGATCAGCAACGATTTGAAAGCACCCAAAGACTGATCCAGAACGTTGAACGGGCAATTTACCAACGGGAAACAAACTCCGATGGTTCCTCCTTTGACTCGGGGTTCCTGGTGGACCTGGGGGGCCTGCCAACGGCCTACGATGAGGGGGACGGTAGCTTGTCACTGCGGCAATTGATGGAAAACACTGGGTTCGAACCATTTTCGATTCGCCCGGCTGATTCAATTACAAATTTAAAAGATAGCGATGACGATGATGTTAAGCCGGATTCTCAAGTCTTGATCGGTACCGGCTGGCGCGGTCCTTACTTGAAACTTCCGGTTGGAGCCAATTCACTATTCGATGCCTGGGGACACCCCCTTCGCTCACCAGAACCCCCTTCCACTCCCCCTTCCTCGCACCTCAGAGGTCCCGGCGACACTGACGTCACTTCAGCAGGAGGTGAGATTATCGGCGTTCGCAGCCTGGGAAAAGACAATGCAACCGGCGGTTCCCAATACGATCAAGACTTACCATCGACAGCCAGTGGAATCCAATTAACAAGATCCCAACTCTTTGGAACTGTCACCGGGACCGTAAAAAAGCTCGGAACTTCTGCTGAGGATACTAAGATCATTGTGCAACTGTTTTATCCCGACAAGGCAACCGGCAACATTAGAGTCGAGCGGGCAACGATTTTGCCCAAAATCAACGATGGTGAATTCGATGTTTTTTCGTTTGAGTTCAAAGATAATGATAATTTCGACGTTTTGTTTCCAGTTGGCCCCAGGGCCCTGAGAGCCTATTACGAAGACATTCCCGACAGTAGTCCAGATTTTTCCGACGGGATTTCTGATGATCCTGACAAGAGCCAGATTCGTTATTTCAACCTCCGCTCTCAAAACAACCACCTTGCGGATGTCGTAATACCCTAACTAACCAGATTGCGGATATCGCAATTTAATTTCATAGAAGCATTCAACCTGACCATGGCCCGACCTTCACTTTCCCTATTACTGTTCACTGACACCATGTCCTTGCGGGCCGATTTCAATGGCACGGAATTGATTGCAATCAACCAAAGGCCGCCGGGAGACAAAAATTTTGGTGAATCCCTGACCGACTCCATTGAATTCCTGATCAACTTGGGACCCAAACGTCTGGGTAAACAAGTCCTCATTTTGACTTCCCAATCCTGGTCCCAGATTGCCTCACTACCCAGGGTAAATTCTTCGACGTTGTCCAACCAGGACCTGATCCAAAGCCTCAAATTCGAAGCCGAGTCTTTTTCTGGCATTGAGGCCATGCAATCCAGTCTCGATTTTGTTGAAGTCAAGGGAACGGATCAGGATCGAAATTTTTATGTGACTCAGTACCCCAACGGGAACACGACCTTCCTCCAGGGAATTATTGACACCTACGGGGGCGAACTGATTGGAATCACAACCCCTTACGCCCTGTCCGCTGCCCTGGATTCCAAGCAAGACCAGCCATTCCAGAGAATTGAATTCTGGAAGAATTCGGTTTGCTGCCTGAGTCAAAACGGCATGAAAAACATTGCCATCGCGAACATTGATCCCAAGTCCGATCGCTGGCAATCACTCGTGGAAGCCAGTGGAATTGACCTGCAAAACACCACCGAATGCATCGTGGAATCTGGACTCGGCATTCCCAGTGAGTTCTTGCCCGATAATTCCAAAAACCTGGATGATGAAGCCGTCCTGAAACAATGGCTGACCCTTTGGGCCAAGAACTACGATTCGGGATCCGTACCGCTGCTACGTCCCCCGGCAAAACCGGTTTCTGAAAAGAAAAAGCTAACCGGGGCTGTCCTGGTCGCCGCCATTATGCTTATTGGTTGCATCACCCATTACATCTACCTGTCCGGTTCCCTTTCCAAACTAGAAGGTCAACTCAAGGCCAAGAATGGTCCTGCCGAAAAGAAAAAACTGGCCGAAGGCCAGCTGAAAAAAATCGTTGCCGAACAGAAACAATTGGATGACAAGATGGAAGCTGTGCGTCTGGAAAACAGCACCATCAAAAAACTCGTCTCCAAACGGGATCGAGTTGCTTACATCTTAAGATCCATTGCCGAACTGGGTTCGCCGAACCTAATCATCGCCAGCATCACTCCGCAGTCCGACGGGTTGACCCTGATCGGTGAATCCATCGCATCGGATGCCGCAACCCAACTCGCCCGGGGACTCCGCAAGAGCTTGATTAAAGCGGGCTGGGAAGTCCAGGCTCCCACGCAAACCGGGAACAACCAGCTCACCAACGGTGGCCCTTGGCAATTTAAGATCCAACTGGTTGACGTTGAACTACCGTCAGTCGCACCCAATCCCAGCGACTCGAACAACGCACAAGTGCAATGAGTCCAAAAATCCAGAACCAGATCGAAACCAGAACCCCTCGATAAATATCAGGCAAGATGAAACATGAGAACTGAAAGAGAAAACCTGTTGATTTTAATGGTCCCAACCGCCTTGGTTGTTGCTGTCTACATTTTTGGTTTTTATCGCCCCGGGCAGCAGGAACTCGCTCGCCTGCAAGAAGACTATCAAACAACCCAACGCTCAGAAGTGTCACCTCAACAAGTTTTGACTGCCGAAGCGAACTTGACCATCGCCAAAACAAAACGCGATGAAACGGCTCAGCAAATCACTCTTTTGGAACAAGAAACAGATAAACTCTGTGCCTCGTTTGGCGATGCAACCCAACGGTTTGAAACCGTTGCCCGGATTACAGACCGTATCACGGGTCTGATCAAACAGAATCAAGTCTCCCTGATTTCGCAATCTGTGGTGAAGGATCCAACCATACCGGTTAAAACCGAAGAAGCACTCAAGACCATTGAGAAGAAAAATGGCGGCCGCAAAATGCAATTCCGCCGGTTCTCGATGCAGGGCCGATACGATGACATGTTAACACTGGTGACGAATTTATCCAAAGAAGTTGAAGTCGCGTTTCCGATTTCAATTGAACTGGATACGAAGAAATCGGTTGATGAAATTCACACCTGGCATTTACTCATAGTCATGTAAAATGAACTCAATGGATCCAAAGCCGGAAATTTCAAATCTGCTGACCAGCCTTCTTGGCCGTTGCGCCAGCCAAAGAGCCTCTGATCTTCATCTTTCGGCAGGGCTACGCCCCTAC
>JAZABE010000159.1:0-4375 GCA_036137535.1 Planctomycetota bacterium
AATCAATTTTCACATCGCTTGATGCGAGTGAATTCCTGACGGACCTGGCCATCCCAGGATTGTTTGGGGCAGTCATCGTCGGCCAAATCCTCACGGCCATCGTGGCCCGTCGTTGCCTCCATTCAACTCTTTTCACGGTTGGCAGCAGTGGAATGACCATTGCTTGTGCCTTAATCCTTTTTCAGACCGCCGAATCAGCTTTTACTGGGTTTGTCGTATTTGGATTTTCGCAAGGCATCTATATTATAATCGGGCAAAGCCTGTGGGCGGATTTCTATGGACGGGCCCACATCGGCAAGATCAAAGGGCTGGTTTGGGGCATTGTGGTTTTAGCCAGTAGCGTTGGCGGTTTTGCGTTGACCCTGGGCGAAACCCCTCAAACCCAATTTCAGCCGATAAAACAGGCAATGGTAGCCATGGCAATTTTCACAGTGGCTTGCACTTTTATTCAAAAGCCGACCCTGCCCCATCGACCTAGAGCCGACCATCCCGACTCGCCCCCTTCTTGATCAACGTTGTTCAGTACCTGAAGTTTATTTCACTTAATTTCGTTGGCCGGCCTTCACTCTCCTGCCTTAGCACAAACGCACATTGATCGCCCGGCGTCCCCACCAGCTGCCATCAAGTTTGCCGCCAAAACCCCAGGCCACTTCATTGCCTGCCTCAAACGGTTCCAGTTCCCCTGTTAATCACTGTGGCTGGGAATAATCCAGGGTGATCTGGGTTTTGAGGTCATCCGGCACCCCTCACAGGCAGGAATAGTCGTTCGACACTAAGTTTGTAAAATTTTTGTGAACCCCTTCAAATGTTTGAACCTTTCTTTTGAGATTCACCGTAAAATTCCCAAACACCACAGGCTCGATTCAAGGAACAACGCATGCGAATTTCAATCTTCACATTCAGCTTATTCACCCTGCTCGCGGTCACCATTCATTGCAGTCAAGATTCAACCACAAAGCCCAAACCAACTAGTGATTGGAAAAAAGATCCAGTGTGTCGGGCCGTTTTTGATGCCGTCCTGACTGGCCTACAACAAGACCAAGTTTCCCAGGATATCGTCACCAGTATTATTGGCGAAAAAGAATTGCGATCGACTCCAAAAAGTATAAAGCGGAGGCTTCAGACTAGTTTTGTGGTTGACTGCCCTCTGTGTGAACCCACCTTTCATGCATTTCTCACCTATCAAAACGGAGACCGGGGCAAACACACTTTAACCTCTTCTGCTGGCCTGACCCCGGATAAACAAAAACAATTGCTCAGCGATAATACCCGGGTTCGTCTCAAAGCACTCGCGCCAATTGTTCAAAAATGGGTACTAACCAGTCTTAACCAACAAAAAAACATCACCCCACAAAAAATTTCAGACTGGAATCAAAGGATTAAGCTGAAAGCCGCACAGGGTAAAACCAAACTGGTTAAACTCATGAAAGAAACCCAATACCAGGACTGGTCCCCCTACTGGGGCTGTGCAGCTTGCAACGGAACTGAAGATGCTGCGGCTGAATGGCAACGGGAACAATCTTCCCGATCAGATTCCGCAATCAATCGTTAAATTAAAACGTATTCGCATTACGGGATTCAGCGACCGAAGCCGGGGCCAAACCAGGATGCTGTCTTGCCCCGCACTTTCATAACCAAACTCAAGCAACAGCCACTGGCGTCGCCATTGCCAGGATTAAATCCAATCCGGCAAAGGGTCCCACTCGATTTGGTAAGATTATCGAAAACCCGCAAACGGTTTGAACCTGCCTACATTTCCAATTTGCAAAAGATTTTTTCATGTTCTCAATCATCGTTTCGCAATTTTGGCCGGATCAATCTTGGCGATCTGCCCACCAAAGTTTCTTCCGAGGGCAAATTGGCCTGTTCATCCCATTGCTATTGATCTTCGGTCTGTTACCCGCTCAAAACGATGTTCGCCTGCCCCGATGTTTTGGAGACCATATGGTTTTGCAGCAAAACCAGAACAACCCCATTTGGGGATGGGCAAAACCCGGCCAGCGAATCTCAATTCAAACAAGTTGGGGGGCTAACGCGCAGGCGACGACTGATAAACACGGTCGCTGGCAAACCCTATTACCAACGCCCGCGCATGGGACGGGCCATCGGCTGACTGTCCGGGGCCAAAAAAGTCTTGTGTTCAAAAATGTCGCCATCGGCGAAGTCTGGATTTGCCTAGGCCAATCGAACCTGGGTTGGTCGGCAGGCAACTCCTTCGAATTCGAAAAAGAACTCGACGTCAACCTCCCTCATTTCCGGATTTTCAAGTCCGCCAGGGAACACTGGCATGCCCCACTGGAATTGAACCGTGACCGGCTTTGTCGCTGGAAACCGTGTGACACCACCAGTGCCGCTGAAACCTCAGCGGTTGCCTATTATTTTGGCAAAACACTGCAACTCGAACTAGGAGTTCCCGTGGGGATCATCCAACGAGCATACGCCGGGACACCGATCGAAGGCTGGCTTCCCTGGGAAATTCAACAGCAAGATCCCCGCGCAGCCACTCACAAATCCAATCTCGACCAAAATGCCCAACGCCAGATTCGTAACCGGGGAGAAACACCAGTCACTGCGATGCAAACCTTTCGAAAAGAGCTGGATCTATACCATGCCAAAATTGATTCCGGGGAGATAATGAAAAACCGTTTCAAGCCGTTGGCACCACCGACCATTACCAAACCAGCCAATCTAGGGCACCAGTACCCGGGGCACATTTTTAACGCCATGGTATATCCGATTCGTCCCTATGGAATTCGGGGAATGATCTGGTATCAGGGTGAGCGAAACTCTAAAGACTCCCGCCAAGCCGAACATTATCAAACACAATTAACCCAGTTAATTCGCTTTTATCGAAAAACTTGGCATGAGCACTCCGGTGGCAATGTACCGGACGATTTCCCTTTTCAATTCACTCAACTTCCCAGCTGGACCCATCACCAACAACAACCGGTTGAAGGGATCACCGCGCCATGGGCAGTTAACCGGGAATCAATGCGGCAAGTCAACCAAAGTTTACCTAATACTGGAATGGTCGTGACTATTGATACTGGCGACCCGATCGAATTGCATCCCAGGAACAAGAAGCCAATTGGGCTTCGGCATGCTTATCTCGCATTGCAACAAACGTACGATAAAAGGATTGTCGGACAAGGCCCCCAGCTTGTTTCCCAACGAATCCTGGAAAACAAGATCATCCTCACTTTCGATTCCACGGGCACGGGATTGATGGGTGCTCCAAACGCAGACCTTAATGCGTTTGCCATCTCAGGAAACGATCAGGTTTGGACCTGGGCAAAAACACAAATTCAGGGAAATACTCTGGCCGTCTGGTCAGACCAAGTCCCTCACCCGGTAGCCGTTCGGTATGCCTGGGCGATGAATCCTTCCCGGAAAAACCTGCTTTACAATCGAGAAGGTTTTCCCGCTTCCCCGTTTCGCACTGACACCTGGGGTTTTTATAAAGATAGCGACCCAATCATCACGGTTCGAAAACCAGAAAAACCAAACGCCTACCAATCCGTCGACTGGGTTCGCCCGCTGATGCACCCGCAACCTAATTCACCGGATTAACCAACCCAACTATCAATTGGAAATCTCATTTCAACTTTGCTACATTGAGCCCACCGGCTATCTACTTGTGAATGGAATTAAACCAGGCAAAGCCGCCAGGGGTTTTCCGATGGGATCCTGCCAGCTGCCGAAATTCTAGAGAACGTGTTCGCCGTTGAAGACGGTGACCAAGATAAAACTTCTAACCGTTTAAAATTGATCAACTGACGCTTCCCCACCCACCGATCCAAAATCCAAGACGGTCAACTATACGATGTTTAACTATTTCATGGGTGTTGTCACCCTAGCAACAGCAGCGCTGGCCAACGCCGAAAAGCCCGCTCCTAATTTCGTTGTTATTTTCATCGACGACATGGGTTATGGTGATATTGGTCCGTTTGGTTCCCAGATCAATCGCACGCCTCATCTCGACCGAATGGCAAAAGAAGGTTGTAAACTGACTTCCTTCTATGTGGCCTCACCCGTTTGCACGCCTTCCCGCGCAGCGTTGCTGACAGGCTGTTATCCTCAGCGGGTTGGGCTCGCCCGCGGTTCTGGTCATATTGTACTGTTCCCAGGTGATCCTCATGGTCTTCACCCTGATGAAATCACCATCGCTGAAACCCTTAAAACGGTGGGCTACCAAACTGGATGTTTCGGGAAATGGCACCTCGGGGATCAGCCTGATTTCTTACCAACGCAACAAGGGTTCGACCAGTACCTGGGAATCCCCTATTCCAATGACATGTGGCCCCCTTTAAAGCGGTTTCATTGCCCCGATTTGCCTGTTTTAAAAGACGACCAGGTAGTCCAGTTAATCAAGGAC
>JAZABE010000160.1:0-1071 GCA_036137535.1 Planctomycetota bacterium
AAAGATCAATTCGCGACTTACCCCAAGTCACCATCACTCTCCTTCACACCAACTGGTGCCAACCCAAACACGATGACTGCGAGCGGTACAAACAACAGCATCAAGCCCGCTAACTCCCCATGGGAAAACAAAGGAGTCACCGGAAGCTCTACTCCCAGTAGAAATCATCTAAACAACCACCAAACGCTGAGTAAAAATCCGCCAAGTCAAAACACATTAGGAACCCGCTCACCTTACAACGGGAAAATGCCGGGAACCCTGAAGAGCTCCACTTTTGGAACCTCCAATCAGCTCCAACAACCGGTCGCCCGAACAGCAAGCAATTCCAACTTCGCAACTCCCGCAAGTGGAGTCGGCAATTTTAGTGCGTCCAACACTGTCCAGAGTGGAACCAGTTTACAGCCAACAGGCACTGCTATGGGGACGACAACACCTTCCTCTCAATTCCGCAATCAACCCAGTGCCTTTCCATCAAAACCCAGTGCCTTTCCATCAAGCCCTGGAACCTATACTCCCAATACCACTGCTCAACCTCCGTTGAATCCAAATTCGCCAGCGGGTGACTTGAAAACAACACAGCCAATCAACCGGCCCGCTACAACCAAATATCCAACCACTCAGTATCCTGGTTTCGGTTCATCAAGCAAATCGAGTGGAACCACCGCCCAACCCATTCAGAAGTTCCAGTCCAAAAATGTTACGGCTTCGGCTAACATGACGCCCGCGTCCAGTTTACCTGGAAACGTTTTTGACAAAAAAGGAGGATATGCTCCTGGAAGCACTGGAACCAGCGTCAAGGCAACCCAAGCTGGATTTGAAACCAACAGTAGCCTGCAAGCTCCACCGAATGGATCCAAGATTCCTTCTACCACCGAATTTTATTCACCGAACTAGTTCGAGAAAATCATCGAGAAAGTCCCTATCGGACATTGATCTCCCGTCGTAGGTTTTTGACGAATCCGGTGTTTAAGATTCAAACGCGGAATTTTGCTTTCTTGCCAAGCCAAGAAGTCGTCTAGCTTCCGCTTGACGAACCTGCCATCCTCCATTTCAAATTAACCATGTCGATGT
>JAZABE010000161.1:0-3633 GCA_036137535.1 Planctomycetota bacterium
CAGTCGATGGTTCGTCGCGGCTGAAAGGAAGACAGCCTGCTAGCAGGCTGCGGTTTGCGTCAAGTTGGTCGCGGTTTAACTCATGTTTTTATGAGGGAATCTTCCAAGCGTCTATAGATCCAATTTCTGATTTATTGTAAAAGTTTCGTGCTATTTACTTTGAATCGATGTAGGAATGTCTGAAGCTGTTTCAGTAGTCACGAGGTCGAAAAACGCATTCAATTACTGGGTCCTTGATTGGGGGCGTGTCGTTTTTGAATCCGTTACAGCCATCGGAGCGTTTGCCCTTTTTGTGGTCAGGACGACTTCATGGCTATTTACACGTCTGCCGAAATGGGAAACGCTCCTGCCCAATTTTTATCAAGTCGGCGTGCAGAGTTTACCGGTAATTGCCCTAACCGGCACTTTTATTGGAATGGTGCTATCTGTCCAGAGTTTTTCGCAATTTGAACAATTGGGACTTGAATCGCAGATGGGTGCTGTCATCACCATGACCTTGGTCCGTGAACTTGGGCCGGTGCTCGCGGCGGTGATGTTGGCCGGGCGGGTCGGTAGTGCGATGGCCGCCGAGCTTGGCACGATGCGAGTGACGGAACAAATCGACGCGTTATCCAGTATGGGTTCCAATCCGATTCATTACCTGGTTGTTCCTCGTTTTTTAGCTTGCTTGTTGATGATCCCTGCGTTGACGGTGATGGCAGATTTTATGGGGGTTGCCGGCGGCCATTTTTTTAGCGTGATTGTCTACGGCGTCGACTCGCACCATTACTGGTCAAATGCACGGGATTTTGTGGGTGTGTTTGACATAATGTCCGGAATTGTCAAAAGCATCTTCTTTGGCGCCGCGATTGCCATGGTGAGCTGCTACCAGGGGTTTCATTCAGCTCCCGGGGCCGAAGGGGTAGGGCAGGCAGCCACTAAATCGTTTGTTTACTCGTTTATTGTTATTTTGATCCTTGACCTGATGATTGGAATTACGGTCGAGTCAATCTATCGTTCGATTTGGACTAATGGGCCGAGGTTGTTTTGAGCGTACCTATTAAGCAAGACGACTTTGGTGAGGAGATCTTGGTTGAAGTCGACAATCTTAGTGTCGATTTTGGCGAGCAAAGTGTGCTCAGGGATATTTCTTTGTCGGTGCCGCGTGGGCAAACGCTGGTCTTGATTGGTGAAAGCGGCTGTGGCAAATCTGTTTTAATGAAGAGCATTATTGGCTTGGTGTTGCCAGCCAGTGGACAGGTGCTTTTTGCTGGGCAGGATATCAACCAGATGACTGAAAAAAAACTCAGCCAGGAAAGAAAACGATTTGGATTCGTTTTTCAAAATGCAGCTTTGTTTGACAGTATGACAGTCGGGCAAAATGTTGCTTTTCCTTTGAAGCAGCATGCCGTCTATAGTCCTGCACAAATAGAAGAGCTGGTGATTTCCAAGCTTGCAGAAGTTGGGTTGCCTTCCAGTGTGGTCACTAAAAAACCTGCGGAACTTTCTGGGGGGATGCGAAAGAGGGTTGGGCTTGCACGGGCCTTGGTGCTTGACCCGGAATTGGTCGTTTATGATGAGCCGACGACAGGGTTGGATCCGATTATGAGTGACGTAATCAACGAGTTGATTTTGCGTACCCGGCGAACTTATCCAGTGACCAGTATTGTTGTTACCCACGATATGCATACAGCCAAAAAAGTTGCGGATCGTATTGTTATGGTCTATCCGTTATCGCGGTTGGAATACGATGAGCCACAAATTCTTTTTGATGGTCCCCCGGAGGATCTCGAAAATTGTCGGGATCGAAGGGTTTGCCAATTTGTGAATGGTGAGGCTGGGGAGCGGTTGATGGAAATGCGCTACGAGGAGGCGAATGTCTGAAGACTATGGACGATAAATTAATCCTTTTTCGGTTGGGAATCTTGGTTCTGTCGACGATCCTCGTTGCTGCGACGTTGATTCTTTATCTCGGTCGTGGTTTTCAGCCTACCTATCGGCTTTACCTGGTGTGCGAAGAAGCTCCGAATGTGACACCGGAAACCCCGGTCCACCGGAATGGTGTTCTGATTGGTCGAGTGGATACTGTTGAAACGATCGATGAAGGCGGTGTTCGAATGACCTTGCGAATCAATAAAGGAGTTAGACTGTTTTCGGACGAAATTGCCCGTATTGGTATGACCTCGATCTTGGGTGAAAGCGTTATTGAATTTGTGCCGGGTCGCGGCAAGCGAGAGCGAAATCTGCTGGTCGACAAGAGTCGTCTTGGTGAGGATAGTGTCGAAGTCATGTTGGGGCCGATGGATATTCTTGAACAAGCAGTGAGTGTGATTAGTGGTCTTGATGAATTGAGAGGATCATTTGTGCAGGCAGCAGATGAGGTCGCGGACACGTCGAAGAAGATTGGTGATATCGCGAAAAGTGTGCAATCTGCGCTTGGCGATACTCCTGAAAAACACCTTGAGGATTTCTTTAAGAACATCAGGCAGCTAACAGAAAAAACGGGCGATACCCTGAGTGCCTATGAACTGCTTGCAAAAGATGTCCGTGATGTGATTGGGCAGGAGAGCACCAAGAATACGTTGAAGTCGGTGATTCAGAAGATTCCAGAAGTTATCGAGCGGGCGGATCAACTGTTGAGTTCTTCGGGAACTGCCATCAAGGATTTTCAATCGGTTGCCAGGAATGCTAATGACCGTCTCAAAGAAATTGGAGAGATTACCAAACCCTTAGCCGAGGATAAGTTCGTGGACTCGTTGCGAGACAGCCTGGATGGAATCGGTGAATTTTTGTCCAGTGTCAAAGAAAGCAAGGGAACGATCGGGTTGTTGCTCAATGATCCCAGCGTTTACAACAGGATGAACAGTAGTTTGCGACGGATCGAGTCAATTACTTACAAATTGGAACCGATCCTACGGGACGTTAGAACGTTTTCATCTAAAATCGCTACGGATCCTCGCCAGCTAGGGGTCAAAGGGGCCTTGGACCGTCGGCCAGCCGGCGCCGGAGTCAAGGGAACGTTTCTGACACCTCAAATCCAGGACATTGAAACGTGGAATCCCAGACCGTGGTTTAAGTAGGCTCCAAATACTGGTCTTCGGAGCCAAAGCCAGGGAGATTGATCGGTAATGGAGTTCTTTCCTGCTGAAGGAATTCCTAGTATTGAGAATGGCTGTTCGGAGCTGGCAGCTCTGTTGCGTTCCGCATTTGCGTCAATGGGTTCAGGAAGCACTATCTGGGCACAGCAAAGCCTTGTTGGGAGTTTTGGCGAATCTGGTTTGCTCGCTGGAGGACTTCAGTTTCATTGGTCGGCTCCAAGGGTTGCATGTCGACCTTGACTTGGCGTTCGTCTCGGATTTCATAGGGAATCAAGATTTCGGAAACAAAATCAAGGGGCGGGATTTGGTACCAGGGAGCGTTTATTTTTTGTTGGACCTCGACTGTTTTAAATCGGTCTTTTTCCAGTCGGATCGTGCGAGTGCCATAATAGGTAAAAGGAACGGAAACGGGGGTTAAGCCGATTTCAACATTATCAATGTAAACCAGGGCCCCCGCCGGATTGCTGTGAACCGTGAGTCGCCTTTGCATGCAACCCACATTGGTCAGCAATAAAATAGCCAGAAAAGGTATTAATGTTTTTTTCATTGCGGATCT
>JAZABE010000162.1:0-3727 GCA_036137535.1 Planctomycetota bacterium
CACCCCGAAACCTGCTGAAAAACAGGACGGCCAGCCAAACGATTGAATTCATTCCATTTTGCAGAGGGGTCTTTTTTGAATAACAAACTGGTAGGATTCGGAGAATTACTGTTGCGGTTGGATCCACCCGGCCACCTGCGTTTAGCTCAAGCAGACCAATTCCAGGCAAAATTTACCGGAGGAGAAGCCAACACCCTGGTTGCAGCCAAACGGTTTGGCGTTTCGGAATGCATCATGGTTTCCAGGGTTCCTCAGCATGAATTGGGAACTGCTTGCGTGGACTTCCTCAAGCAACATGGACTTTCGACCGAATCCATCGTCCGGGGCGGTGACCGCTTGGGCATTCTCTTTGTTGAAACCGGCGCATCGCTACGCCCTAGCCGAGTGATTTACGATCGAACCAACACGGCATTCCAGGACTCTGATCCCCAAGAATACGGCTGGAATACCCTCCTCAAGGATGCCAGCATCGTTCACATTACCGGTACCGCCCCCGCCCTGGGAGCCAAAGTTAACCAGGCACTTAACGACTGCTTTGCCGCAGCCAAACAGAACAACTGCCTGGTCAGCTTTGATTGCAGCTACCGCAGCGCGCTTTGGAATATTGAAGACGCCTCACGCGCGTATCGTCAAATCGCCAAGGAAGCTGATATCCTGTTTGCCTCACCGGAAGACGCTGAACTTTTCTTTGGTTTCACGGACACCGATCCAGACCAGCGAATTCAACGTCTCCTAAACGACTATGGACTCCGCTCGATCGCCTGGACCCAACGGCAGGAAATATCAGCATCGACCAACCGTCTATCCGGCGTTTTGTGGGGGGAAAACGAAAAACATTCCAGCCAAGATTATGAATTTGAAATCATCGATCGTATTGGATCGGGAGATGCTTTCGCCGCCGGAATTCTCGCTTCATTTTTGCAGGAGAAACCCCTGGAACACGCCATTGAGTTTGCGACCGCGGCGGCCGTCCTCAAGCACACAGTAGTCGGTGATTTCTGCCTGGTTTCCGCCAGCGAAGTCGAAGAACTGCTGGCAGGAAAAAGCCTGAGAATCCGCCGCTAAGTGACCACTCTGCCCCGATTCGATGAGGGACTCAAACCGACTAGGTTGTGACCAAGCAAACCGCGCAAGCGGTAACCAGCTCCGCTAACACCCCTCAGACTGTTTTAAGGGAACACAGTTAAATTAGGTCGTGAAGTGGCCCGTCACCACAGTAATCCTTGTTACCAAACGATTCCACCCGATGCCCAAATGCATGAGCAAATGCCATCAAAAGCCGGTTGTGGGGTACTCGACCATATTGCAATGAACGGCCCATTTTGAACCGCAATCCACCACCAATCAGGACAAATGGAATGTCATTGAGTGTGTGTGAATTGCCCTTACCAAGCTCGTTTGTCCACACGATAGTTGTGTTATCCAGCATCGTTCCGGAACCATTCACTTCCGGCGTCTCCGCCAGGCGTTTGGCCAGATACGCAATCTCTTCACAATACCACTGGTTGATCTTGACCAGTTTTTCAACAGCCTCTTTGTCGCTGTCAGGTTCATGGGATAAACCGTGATGCCCTTCATTAATACCCAACCAGGTCATCTTCGCCTGACCGACACTGCGCGTGTACTGTAGAGAAGCAACACGAGCCATGTCATTTTGCAAACTGTTTACCAACATGTCGATTTGCATCCGGCTAAGGTCCGGCATGTTGGCGTTGGCATTCTTGACTCCCGCCTTTTGCACCGGGGCAGGAATGTCCAGTTGGTGCTCCGCATCCCGCTGAATTCGGGCTTCCATTTCACGAATGAAATGCTCGTGCTGCTCCAGCAATTTGCGATCTTCCTTGCCAACCAGCGAACGGACTCGACGCAAATCATTGCGGACCTGATCCAATACGCTCTCGACACTCTTGCGGTCTTCCAGCTTTCCATACAGCTTGTTGAACATCCTATAGGGATCGTCAATTGGAGCGACAGGTTTATTGGAACCTGAGTAGATCATGCGAGTCCAAGGATCAGCTCGATCAGGAACGACCACTCCAAATTCCAGTGAACCAAATCGTGTCTGAGTTTCTGGTTTGCCCTGGAGGTAGTTCTTAATTTCTTGATCCACCGACAAGCCACTTGCCCATCCAGCAGGCGTGTGACTTCCGCCCTGAATATTTCCGGGCAACAATTCGATGCCCGTCAACAGACAGCTCATTCCACGCATGTGGCTGTCGCCATCACCTTTGATCTGATCACAAATCCCTTTTAAAATTAGCATTTGGTCCTGATACGGCTGCAGTGACTCCATAATCCGCTTCAGCTTAAAATCAGCACCTGCTTCGTTCGGCCAGAAGTCGCCAGGGATTGTGCCATTCGGGCTGAACACAACAATCATTCGCTGTCTTTCAGTGTTGGCACTCGCCTGAGAGAAAGCTGGCAAGCCCATCAGTAACGGCAGACTGGCGGCTGAAAAACCCATCTCCTGAATGAATTTACGACGATGATCAATAGTCATGCTTAGGGTTCCTGCTCGGGTTCAAACAAAACCGCTTCTTTAACAATATTTGTCAGCAGTTGCTGAATATTAAACTTGGACGCCTGGAAGTGTTCTATTAATTGTTTGCGGAGTGAGTCGCCATAGGCATTGATTGGCTGCTTCACGGCTTGGTGAAACAGGTGATCGACAAAAGCGCCCTGGGCCTGGGGGCTGGTAGCAATCAATTCTCCCAGCCCGGATGCTCCAGCCAATTCGACCGATTCGCCACTTACCGTAGTATAATCGGCAACGGCATTGATGGCTTTACCAACTTCCTGATTTCGATATCGACCGATACCATCAAAATTCTCGAGGCTGAAGCCTAGAGGATTAATAATCCTATGGCACCCAGCACAGGCTGTAGGCCCTGTGAGCTGTGTGACTTTTTCGCGAATGGTAAGTCCTTCGGGAAATTCAGCACTCCCCAGCTCCGTGGCTTGGGGTGGCTCTTTAAGGACTCTTCCCAACAGCCGTCGCGTGATGAACACACCACGATGAATGGGAGAGCTGTTGTCCCGGTAGGCCAGCATTGAAAGCATGTAGGGATGAGTCAAAATGCCACTGGCTGCCTGGTCGCTGACCGATCCAAGCCGAAACTCACTTCCTTTGATCCCTTCGATGCCATAGAACTGCGCCAGGTTTTGGTTGACAGGAATGGTTGTCGAGCGAAAGAGCTGGCGATAATCGGAACCTTCACTCCAAATAATTTCCTGGAAGAACAATCGTAGAGACTGTCGAAGGTCCGCCTTAATAACCTCTGTAAAGCCAGCGTAACGCTCATGGTCTTTAGAAAAATCACCCTTTTCGTCTAGCTGCAACCAGTGCAGGAGAAAGTGATCGAGCTTCGATTTTGCCCGGCTATTATTCAGCATTCGTTTAATTTGTTGCTGCACTTTGATCGGATCTAACAAATCTCCACGATCGGCAGCATTTCGCAAAGCTGTATCCGGAACCGAATCCCATAAAGCCAAAGCCAAACGACTGGCTACCAGGTAGCTATCAACGACTGGATCCTCCGGGTTACGACTCAATTCCGGGTAGAGAAACAACGGCGATTTCAAAGTGGCAATGATGACACGCGTGACGGAATCGGAGATTTCGAGATCGCTCGAGAAGAAGCTGTCAACGTAGTTAGCTTTTTGCTCATCGGTAAGCGGGCGTCGAAACGCATATTGAACAAACGAGTGGCAAAATTGTTTCAGTTTT
>JAZABE010000163.1:0-1141 GCA_036137535.1 Planctomycetota bacterium
TACTTACGCCCAAAAAAGTCTTGAATTTGCCAAGGATATCTGTACCCGGAAAGAGAAATTGTACAAGGAAAGGCAATCAATCAATTTTGTCGAATTTCGGGAAGCCCAATACCAGGAAAGCCAGGCCCAGTTGCAACTCGATGAAGCGCACAATCAACAAAAGATTGCCGTAGAAAAGCTGGGTGTTGAGGAGGTGAATATCCAGGCGGCGGATGACCTGATTAAACGCCACCAGGCGAATTCCCTGCTGCAGAAGGGCGAGGTCGCCGAGATTTTTGTGCAAATCGGGGAATGGGTGAATCGGGGAGATAGTATCGCGAGAGTGATTCAAATGGACACTCTGAAAATCAATGGTCGGGCCGAATCTAAAGTGCTTTACCCCTCTGAAATTCACAACCGGCCCGTCGAGGTGTACTTGCAGTTGCCCAATAACCGTTCTGAACGGTTTGAAGGTCGGGTGACCCGGGTCAACTTGGAGAACCAGGTTTCGGGCATGTTCTTCTTTGAGATCGAAGTTGCCAACCGCAAGTTGGATGAATTCTGGTTGCTGCGACCCAATGCTGATGTTGATATCAAAGTTCGCCTGGATTGACCGGTCAGGATGGATGCTTCACGTAAACCCCCGAGAATCTGGGGAATAAGTCCCGAACTGGGTTGCAGCATTTCCTAAACACCTAAAACGATTTTGCCGGCAATCGTCCCGGCCTGTTCAACCGTATTGGACTCTTGCAACCGGTGAGCCTCGGCAGCCTCTGAAAGTGGAAAGCGATGGGAGATTCTGGCGGCGATTTTATTTTCACTCAACCAAAGATTAATGGAGTCACCGCAGGCTTTCAGTTCTTCAGGAGAGGCCTTAAACATCACAAACCCGTGAAGCGAACATCCTTTGACATAGAAGGGGCCTACGGGAAAAGCTGGCCGAGCCTCTCGCCCTGCCATTAAGATTACCCTCGCGTTTTCAGCTAGGACGGAAACAATGGCATCAAAATCCGGTTCACGAACGGTTTCCCAGTAAACGTCAACTCCCGAAGGAACGTATTCCAAGACTTTTTCAGCGACGTTCTCTGTTTTGTAATTGATTGCCCAATCCGCCCCCAGTTCCTGCTTGAGGATTTGGCACTTTTCATCGGAGCCAGCGGTC
>JAZABE010000164.1:0-7649 GCA_036137535.1 Planctomycetota bacterium
CCAGCGAACCAAAAATGCTGTTTGGTTTTCTTGGAGATTTAACTCCTTGATCTTTTTAGGCTCGAGCGCTGGTGCCCAAATACGGAGTATTGGTGAAACCGACCAAATGGATCCTCGCCAAGAAATATCATATTGTTTCCAGCCTTTCTTGACTTTTATCTGGTGGTCTTTACCCGCAGCGGTTGTCACTTCAATCTGGGTATCCGAATTGGGAAGGTGATGGAGTACCCATTGCAGGTCAGCGACGGAAGTAATCAATTGTCCATTCATCGTCTTGATCCTGTCACCTACTTTGAGGCCGGCCTTGGAGGCGGGAGAATTTTCAGAGATCTGTTTAATGCCAATGCCTGAAACCCGGTCCATTACTAAACCAACAGTATCTGGAAGAGGAAACTTCCAGAGCATGTCGCGTGTGAACACCCCTTTTTCCTGCGCTGCGAAATGCGTGGCGTCATGGATTGTGTGGCAATGCACACAGTTGGACCGCGTTGTGATTTGTGCCAGTTTTTCTGCGTTTTTTAATCCGGGTAAATCGAGGGCATAAGTAGGCTTCCCTGTTCGTCGCTTGTCTTTGAGAAGATGTTTGATCTGGGGATAACTTTTATGAATTTCCAAGACACGGTTCATCGTTTGGAGTAGACCTTGGATTGAATTGTAGGCATCGGGTCCTTCTGCACTTTGGGTGCCATAGCGACCATAGACAGTTCCATCGGGATTGATGAACATCGCTGCCCAGTTCAGATCATGGTCGAATTCAAAAAGCGAAAGATCTACATTTTTCATTTCGATTTGTCGAACCGAAATAAACTCCCGTTTTGCAAGGGCTTTAATTTTTTCGTTTCCTTGGGCTACTTCGGCATCAAATGACTGACAGGCCTTGCATGGCACACAACGAAAGGTCACAAACAAAGGCTTGTTTTCCTGGAGTGCGATTTTTCTGGCTTTTGAAATGTCGTTATAGATCCAGAAATCTTGGGTTGATCCGTTCTTGTCATCTATGCGTTGGCGAAGATCGTCCTGGGAAAAAACAACGGGACTAGCCAGCAGAAAAGTCGCGAAAAAACAGAAACAATTGCGAACGAAAATTTGAAAACACATCGGTTTGTTTTTAAATCAGGGTAGGAAATAACTCTATCAAAACGTATTCATCAATGCAAAGTTTAGTCAATTCCGATATTCGGATTCACGTCACGGCTGATGATCTTAGCGTAGACGAGTTATGATGGGATTTGCAATGAAAGAAACTGTTGGAATTTCTGAAAGAGAAGTAATCGTGCATCGAGCCACTGTTTTGTTGATTGTCGTTTTGCTCTTCATGACCCGGACGAGCAGAGCAGACCGTCCCAATATCGTTTTGTTTTTTATTGACGACCTGGGTTGGAAAGATGTTGGATGTTATGGCAATGATTTTATAGAAACGCCACGAATTGACCGGCTCGCTAAGCAGGGAATCCAATTTACTAATTTTTATGCTGCCGGCAATGTTTGTTCGGCAACTCGCTGTTCGGTTCAATCTGGCCAGAATCAGGCGAGGATTGGAATCACAGATTTTATACCTGGACATTGGCGACCCTTCGAAAGAGTGATTACCCCGCGGCCAACCATGGCATTGCCGAGTGATCTTTTAACGGTGGGCGAATCTTTGCGGAACGCGGGGTATGCAACTGGTTACATTGGCAAATGGCATCTTGGGACCGGACGCATGCATCAACCGGATCAGCATGGGTACAGTTTTTCGGCTGTGATCAATGGGCCGCATTTGCCGGGAAAATATCGAGTTGCAGGACGTCCCGAACTCAAGGCCAAAAAAGGACAATACCGTACGGATTTTGAAGCAGACCTGAGTATTGAGTTCATTCAAAAAAATCGGTCAAAGCCTTTTTTCTTGATGCTCTCACCTTATGCGGTTCACATTCCATTGGCGGCGATGTCCAAGAAAATAAAAAAATACCAGGCAAAATCGTTGAAACAAAACCGAGATCTCCCGCATCCGGTTTATGCGGCGATGGTCGAGCATTGTGACGAGATGGTGGGCAGAATCGATGATGCCCTGGGTGAACTGGGTTTGTCCGAGCGAACCTTGATCGTTTTTACATCCGACAACGGAGGTTTGAATCGACGGTATGATTTTCAAGCAACGACCGATGATATCGTCTCGACCCAGGCCCCACTTCGAGGGGAAAAGGGAACCTTGTTTGAGGGTGGAATCCGTGTTCCGATGATCGTTAAATACCCGCCACTTTCCAGCGGCGGGAAACGTTGTGATGAACCCACGATCAGTCATGATTTTTATCCGACGTTTTTAGAATTAGCCCAAGGAAATTTACCCTTGAATCAGACTTTGGACGGCAGAAGCCTGGTACGTTTGATTAGTCATCCAGCCGACCAGTTGGAACGGTCTGCTCTTTTCTGGCATTATCCCCATTATCACCACGATCGCCCGGCGAGTTGCATCCGCCAGAGAGATTGGAAATTAATCGAATACCTTGATGGAACAGGCGAAGTACAGTTGTTCAACCTTAATGATGATATTGGAGAAAAACAAAACTTGGCTAATGAGAAAAAAAGTTTGGCAACCGACCTGAAACATAAACTTCGAGATTGGCGACAACGGGTTAATGCCAGGATGCCAATTCTCAATCCCGCCTATGACGAAGACCGGGCAGGCCAATGGTGGAATTCAAGAACTGGGAAGCCAGTAGCCAGTGATCAACGAAAGCGATTTCCCCAGAGTGAGCTGGATTTGAAGTGAACAGCAAGGTCTCTGGGAATTGTTTTAACCTTTTCGAGCCAGTTCAATTATCTCAAATAAGTGTCTTCGCAGATTTTGGCAGGTAAACTTCGGTTGGCAAGAGACGCAGCAGAAAAGGCAAAGCTTGGATGTATTTCAACGGTGACATCGTCACTGATTATTACGTCGTTTTCCCGCAGCCATCCTTTTTGAAGGTCCGAGATTGCCTTGCTGGCAAGTGAAGGCGTGTCAGTTTCTGCTCCATTTGCATTTTTGACTGGAGCAAATCCCTTTGACTTTTCAACTTCGACAGCTAGGGCGTTATTAGCAATGGGCAGCAAATCAAAAATAAATTTTTCGAACTTGATTGCGTTGGGTTCTGTCGGTTGTTGACGGTTTCCCTGTCCGTCGATGTAGGGCACTATCTTTTTAGCCAAGTGATAGGGCAGTGAGGAGGTTGATTGGGATGCCCGCACCAAAAAATTTGTGGAAAAAATGTGTACGGCAATGTTCCCTGCCCACAAAACCAATTCGTTGGAGTCATCGGTTTTTAAGGCATATTGATCCGGTAAATCACTATACTCGATGATTTGCACTCTACCGTTGATGTCAACGACGTTGCCTACTTTTTCCAGGGCATGGGTTTTTTTGACGGCTTGGACAGTCATGTCGGACTGGGCTAAAGCATGGTAACCAATTAGTTCTTCGTCACAAATTTGCACCAGTGGATTGTCGATTTGCCCGTAGAAAAAATGTTGGATTCCACGGTCGATTGCGGCTTGCAAGCACTGGGAATCGACCAATGCATCAAGCATCCCGCCATGTCCGTTAGGACTGAGTGCAAACTCGGTTTCTGTTTGTCTTAGTAATTTCCCGGTGGCGAGATCCACGGCCGGCATGGTTCCCTGACAGAAAACAATCAAATCGTCATCAGCAATCCCAAAATGATTGTTTTTCTCAAAGTATTCAATAGTTTCGCAATGGGTTGCGGGGCTGGTCATAACGTATAGCGGAATCGTTGCGCCGTAATGTGTGGAAAGTGCCTTGATTCGGTCCACAAACATTTGGAACAAGGTTCTTCCCGAGAGCGGCCCAATGGGGAATAAGCCCTTGGGTTTGTCAAATCCGAGTCGGGTTCCTTGTCCGCCGGCAACAAGAATCATGGCGACTTTGCCTTCCTGCAAAAGTTCTTGGCCTTGCTGAATCGCCTGGTCAGCAGAGTACTGATTTTCTGCGTCTACTCGAAAGGCCTTGGGAGGCTTGGCTTGCCGTGCCAACTCGGCCCAATCGACCTGCTTTTGGTTACCCAGTGCAAGCTGACGAATCAGTTGAAGATCTAGTGTTTGCAGTTGATCCCGTAGTGCCTTGCAGACCGACTGTTTGTCGGTAATTCCAAAGACAGCGTCAGCGTATTGAGTTTCCATCATTTCGAATTTTTTTGGGGTGGCGCATAAAAAAAGGCATTTGATCAGCAAACACCTTTCAAGTCAGACGTAAATGCTACGTCTCAATGAGACTACTTTTTTTCTTCTTTCTTGGTTTCGGTTTTCTTTTCTTGAGTTTTGTTTGCATCTCCACCACCACAGCCAACAACAGAGAATGCGAAACAGGCGACCAAAACAAGTGTGAATAATTTTTTCATTGCAAATGACCTTTCAGCTACAAGATTTTCGGGGATTTGTCTGCCCCGGCGAATTAAACCCCAAAACTTTAAATGAGGGCTTACAGTTTCCTGTATTCCTAGTGTAAATGGGAGTCCCCCTAATGGAAAAAGATTCTCCATAAATTCATGAAAATACGATCCTGTTAAACCGGGTAATCTTGTTAGTCAAACGGTTTGTTTGCCCAAAAGTTTGTGTTCTATCTTACCTATATTTAATTTTTTCCAAAAAAATGATTTGCCTCCGAAATTTGCTTTTCGGGATCAAGAAACTGGAAGATAATACAGGCCTTCTCTGCGAGAACACTCATCATCCTTTTCCTGCAATCTTTCCAGACACGCAAAAAAAGTCCTTTTCGATTTATAAACTCTCACTGAGTCCAGACTGGCTCAAAGCATGTTTCAATCAAATACGGCTTCCCTTGAGGCTTCGAGTCTCCCAAACACCGGTTGCCGAAGGGTGATCATGTCACCCAGTAGGACGGGGTTCGCACCAATTTATCGAGGTTAAAATTTCCGGGTTGCTCATTTTGGTGATTCTGGACATTATTGACGCGATAGTGTTTTTGATTTAACCAATTGGATTGTTGTGACCAAACGGGCATTGATTACTGGAATTACCGGGCAGGATGGAAGTTATCTGGCGGACTGGCTTTTGAAACAAGATTACGAAGTCCATGGTGTTGTCAGGCGGGTTGCCATCGAAGATCCGGAAAGACGATTTACCCGAATTCGTGGAATTCTAGATGACATCCAGTTGCACAGTGCCAACCTGGAGAGTTATCCCAGCCTGTTTCATATTCTGAGCAAACATGAATTCGATGAATGTTATCACCTGGCAGCTCAAAGCTTTGTCGCCGAAAGCTTTGCTGACGGCATTGCGACGATGGGAACGAATGTGAGCGGGACCCACTACCTGTTGGCAGGTTTACGTGAGTTGCAACCCGATTGTCGATTTTATTTTGCAGGTAGTAGTGAAATGTTTGGGCGTGTCAAATCCGCACCTCAAAACGAGGCTACTCGATTTCATCCCAGGAGTGCCTACGGGATTAGTAAAGTTACTGGATTTGAACTGACACGAAACTACCGCGAGGAATACGGGATGTTTTGTTGCTCTGGGATTTTGTTTAACCATGAAAGCCCTAGACGGAGTTTCGAATTCGTAACTCGAAAAATCACCAGTGCTGTAGCCCGCATCAAGCTCGGGCTGCAAGATAAACTGAAGCTTGGGAATTTGGATTCATGCCGTGATTGGGGCCATGCTAAGGATTATGTTCGGGCAATGCACTCCATGTTGCAACAGGATTTGCCTGAGGACTACGTGGTCGCCACTGGTGAAACGCATACGGTCCGCGAGTTTTGTGAACACGCTTTTGCACATGCAGGTTTAAACTACGAAGAACACGTCATTTTGGATCCACAGTTTTTTAGGCCTGCTGAAAAACATTTGTTGGTCGGGGATTCTACCAAGGCTAGGAAGCAGTTGGGTTGGATTCCTGAAATTGGTTTTGAAGAGCTTGTGTGTGAAATGGTAGATGCTGATATTGAATACCTTTCCTCTGTTGGCTCAAGTCCTTACCAATCAACCCAAAGCAGGTAACCGTGTCAGCATCGTTCGTTGATCAAAAAATATTTGTGGCTGGGCATCGAGGCATGGTCGGAACTGCCTTGGTTCGAAAACTAACGGACCAAGGCTGCCAGAATTTATTGGTCCGTACTTCGACTGAACTTGATTTGAGAGACCAAGGCGTAACAGAGCGGTTTTTTGAAACCGAAAAACCGGATATCGTGATTTTTGCCGCGGCCAGAGTTGGAGGTATTCATGCCAACCAGACTTATCCGGCAGAGTTTATCTACGACAATTTGACCATGGCAACTCATGCAATCCACAGTGCCTTTCGGGTCAATGTGAAGCGATTCCTGTTTTTGGGAAGCACTTGTATTTACCCACGAATGGCAGCTCAGCCAATCCCCGAGAATTCATTGTTGAGTAGTGAGCTTGAGGAGACCAATGAAGCTTACGCGCTGGCCAAGATTGCGGGCCTTAAAATGTGTCAGTTTTATCGCCAGCAATACGGAGTGCTTTTTCACTCGGTGATGCCAACAAATCTATACGGTCCAGGTGATAACTATCACCCTGAGAATTCCCATGTTTTGCCTGGGTTGCTTCGGCGATTTCATGAGGCGCTGGAAACCGGACAAAATGAAGTTGCGATTTGGGGAACAGGTTCACCAAAACGTGAGTTTTTGCATGTCGATGATCTTGCGGACGCGTGTTGTTTTCTTTTGAATCACCCTGATCCACCGGATTGGGTTAATGTTGGTTCGGGAGAAGAGGTTTCCATCCAACAACTGGCGGAAGCGATTGCCCAGGTAGTGGGCTATACAGGAACCATTACGAATGATCTCTCCAAGCCCGATGGAACGCCTCGAAAACTCTGTGATACGGCCTTAATTAATTCCTTGGGTTGGAAATCAAAAACGGGTTTGCAGGTGGGTCTCGCGACGACTTACCAGTCGTTTCTTCGAGAATCCAATAATCAAATTAACTATTGAGAACAGTTTAAGGATTCCTGGCTTGAATGCGATGGTTACAGGGGGTGCTGGGTTCATTGGCACGCATCTCGTTCAGAAATTGATGCGCGATGCGGACCATCGGGTTGTTAACGTCGACAAGCTTTCTTATGCATCCAATGATTGCCATGTTAAAAAAACTCGGATTGGGGAACGGTATCATTTTGTCCAGCAGGATTTGAAACAGTTTGAAGGTTTGAGTCAATTGTTGAAACAGAGTGGAACGGACGTTGTGTTTCATTTGGCGGCAGAAACGCATGTTGATCGTTCCATTAAGTCGCCTTGTGATTTTGTGCAGTCGAACATCATTGCCACGCAAAAATTACTGGAAGCAACCCGGCAACACTTTGATGAATTAAGCACTGTTCAGAAGTCGCAGTTTCGTTTTATCCATGTCACGACCGATGAGGTTTTCGGCTCGCTCGGTGTTGAGGATCCGCCCTTTACGGAAGATTCGACTTACTTGCCAAATTCGCCTTATTCCGCCAGCAAAGCAGCCAGCGATCATCTTGTGCGAGCTTGGAATCGCACCTACGGATTGCCGACGATTACTGCGTATTGCTCAAACAATTACGGACCGTATCAATTTCCTGAAAAGTTCATTCCGGTTGTAATTTCAAATTGTCTACAGGGTAAGGAAATTCCGGTCTATGGAGACGGAGAAAATATTCGGGATTGGATTCA
>JAZABE010000165.1:0-3162 GCA_036137535.1 Planctomycetota bacterium
TCCCAAATCGCAGGGCTAATCGCCAAATTTTTGCCCCCCGGCCACTCGTCTTCGGTAAAGAACATCGGACAGTTTTCGATTCCAACTCGCACGCCGCAGGACTCGGCCAGTGCGATGATCGGCTTCCAAGTCGCCTTGAAAATTTCCCAGTTGTCGTCGATTGACTTGGTATGATCCCGGCCGATAAAGGTGTTAACTTGGTTCAGCCCCAGTTTGGGAGCGGCCCGGATAACTGCTTGAAGGTGCGTCACTGCAATTGTCGACTCTTCGGTATTGGGTGCAAGCGGATTGGGGTAATAACCGAGCCCGCTGATTGAAATACCAGATTGACTACAAGCTTGTTTGACTTTGGCGATGGTGGAGTCGTCCAGCGAGGTGACATCCAGGTGGGTCACTCCGGCATACCGACGTTCCGCTTTTCCCGGAGGCCAACACATGATTTCGACGCAGTCATAACCCAGGCGTTGGGCTGTTTCCAGGGTTTGCTCCAGATCATAATCTGCAAGAATGGCACTCACAAATCCTAATTTCATGGCTTTCCTTTAGTTGCAACTCGATGTTCTTGAGAACTGCTGGTGAGAGAAACCCAGGAAGTGCCCTTGGCTTGGGTGCAAAGGACTGGGTCAACGATGAATATATCGCAAGCGGAATCGATCCAACAGCATGCCGTTTCTCGGCTTCGTTTTAGGTCTAACAGGAATTGCCAACCGGGTTTAGAGAGCAAATACGTTGGCTCACTGCTGGTTACCCGGTACGATAGGACTTCGCGGGGAATGATGCTTGACACTCCAAGGTTCCCGCCGGATTCCCTCGTTCCAGCGTTGGGATCGGTTCCATTCATACCAACGTAATTCATTTCCTGAGGCTTCATGCATATCGCTCATTCCTGTTTTCGCTGCTTGACCAGTTTTCTGATTTGTATTGTGTGGACGCAGTGCCAAGCCGGGGAACCCCAACCCAATATTCTGTTGATTCTGGCAGATGACATGGGGTACGGTGACCTAGGGTGCCTAGGTAGTCAAAAACTGAAAACACCCAACATCGATGCACTCCGTAAGTCTGGAGTGCTGTGCTCTCAGGCGTATGTGACGAGTTCGGTCTGTTCCCCGTCACGAGCGGGGTTGATCACCGGCAGAGACCCGCGGCGATTTGGGTATGAAGGCAACTTGAACGCCACGGCTGACCACTACGCAACCCGGCCGGAATTACTCGGTCTTCCTCCGGGAGAACACACTCTGGGGGATCATCTGCGAGCCGCCGGGTATTCAACAGCATTGGTCGGCAAGTGGCACCTGGGGACTGGAAAAGGATTTCACCCCAATGAACGGGGGTTTGACGACTTTTGTGGAATGCTGGTGGGCAGTCACAGTTACTTCCCGAAACCCAATAAACACCGGATCGAAAGTAACGGGCAAGCGGTCACCCGGTTTTCCAGCAATTACCTGACCGATTTTTTTAGTGATCAGGCTGTTTCCTGGATTCAACGCCAGGAAAAGAACGATGATGAACGCCCGTGGTTTTTATTTCTTTCTTACAATGCCCCGCACGGCCCGATGCACGCCACGGATGAAGATTTGGCGTTATTCAAGAATATTAAAGATCCTAAGCGACAAAAATACGCAGCCATGATGTTTGCGATGGACCGCGGGGTTGGTCGAGTGATCCAAACATTAAAAGACAAAGGTGAATATGAGAATACGCTGATCTGTTTTTTTTCGGACAATGGAGGGGCGACTAACAATGCAAGTTGGAATGGCCCGCTTTCTGGAACGAAAGGCAATCTCCGGGAAGGTGGGATTCGAGTCCCGATGATCTGGTCCTATCCGGGCAAATTTCCGGGCAACCAGCTTTGCCAAGGCATTGTTTCGAGCCTAGATTTGCTACCAACTTTTCTGGCAGCAGCCCAATCCAAACCTTTACCGCTTTCGCCTCCCAGAAGTCACGAAGATCAAAATAACCGCAAACGCTACATTGCCCAGTATGGAAGCTACGATGGCATCAACCTATTGGATTCCTTGGCGGGGAAGAAAGAGATTCCTCCACGGAATTTGTTTTTTCGATTGCAGGGGCAAAAATCCGTGATCCGCGGAAATGTCAAGCTGATTTCTTTGGCCCATCGACTTCCTCAACTCTTTCACCCAGGCCAAGACCCAGGCGAGACCAATGATTTGATTCTGAAACAGCGGAGCAAAGCAAACGAACTGTTTGAAAGACTCGGTGACTGGGAATCGATGTTGCCCACGGTTCCGCTTTGGGGTTCCTCGCCGTTCTGGTCAGGTCAGAGCGCCAAAGGGTATGATGCGTTCCCGGTCCGCGGTGAACCCCAATAGTGTTCATTCCCGTTGCCGGTCATTGCGGACCGGAGTGTCAACAGGAATGGTGGGGATTGTCGAACAACTCGTCGATGTTGAATCGTGGTTGAATTGGCAACGCCAAGAAATAAAAAAAAGCTCCGGCCAATTGGCGAGAGCTTTTTAAATAATCCGGCAATACCTACTTTCGCGCTTGCAGCACTATCATCGGCCCGGAGTGCTTAACTACTGTGTTCGGGATGGGAACAGGTGTGACCACTACGGTATAGTCGCCGAAAGAAGTACTGTCGGCGGTTAAACCAGACAGTACTTGTCTCTGACAATCAAGGTAAACCTTGACATTGAATCGTGGATAGATGGCGATCTTAACTGCGCCGAATGAATTTTGGAGACCAAAGTTCATTCAAACATTTGATGTGAAATTGCTACTCGAACGGTTGAATTCAAAACTCAACCAACTGACTTTCGAGATTGCAATTATCGACCACGTTACTAATTATCCTACAGTTCTCATGTCGAACCCAGGTCCTTGCGGACAGGGTCTTTCATCAGAGTGCTGGATATAAGTGGTCAAGCTTTCGTCCGTTAGTACTGGTTAGCTAAATACATTACTGCACTTACACATCCAGCCTATCAACCAGGTCGTCTTCCTGGGGACTCTCGCAGAGCTACGAAACCTAATCTCAGGGAGGGCTTCACGCTTAGATGCTTTCAGCGTTTATCCTTTCCGAAGTTAGCTATCCAGCCGTGCCACTAGCGTGACAACTGGTACACCAGAGCTTCGTCCAACTAAATCCTCTCGTACTAAAGTTGAACCCCTTCAAGTTTCGAACGCCCACGGCAGATAGGG
>JAZABE010000166.1:0-1167 GCA_036137535.1 Planctomycetota bacterium
GATGAATTAATTCGATTCTCGAATCATCTACCACTGGAATTTGCCCAGGCAATCAAAATGATTGAACAATGCCCGGGTTCGATCATTGTTACGGGGATCGGCAAAGCCGGATGGATTGGCCAGAAAATTTCCGCCACGTTCGCGTCTACGGGAACTCCAAGCCACTTTCTTCACCCGGCCGAAGCCTATCATGGCGACTTTGGCCGAATCACTGCTTCGGACTTGGTTTTAATTCTGTCAAACAGCGGTGAAACGGAAGAAATCACGGGCTTAATACCCACACTTCGTCAAAACGGCACCCCATTGATTGGGTTAACAGCCTCCAGCCAAAGCCCCTTGGGCCAAGCGTGTGACTGCACGGTTGCCTATGGCCATGTCCAAGAAGCCGATGTCAATGGACTAGCACCGTCGACCAGTACAACGTTGATGCTCGCGATCGGTGATGGAATTGCCTTGACGGTCTCCCAAATGAAAAACTTCTCCCCTGTTCAATTCTCGCAGTTTCACCCAGGGGGCAGTTTGGGGCTCAAACTGAAAATCGTCGAACAAGTCATGCGTCCCTTAAAAGATTGTCGCATCACCCAGGAAACATTCTCGGTTCGCCAGTCTATCTCGGCTGCAACCAGCCAAAGGCGCCCATCCGGAGCCATTCTCATCCTGGATGAGCAAGGGCGATTATCTGGCATTTTCACAGATAGCGATTTGGTGCGCTGTCTTCGGAAACAACAAGACCAGTTCCTGGATTTGCCGATTTCAGACGTAATGACCCGGAACCCTGTGAAAATGTCGGCCGGGAAATTAGTTGCCGATGCGATCGAACGCCTTTCAGTTCACAGCATTAGTGAACTGCCAATCGTCAATTTGAAAGGTGAACCCATTGGCCTGATCGATATCACCGATCTCATCCGTTGACTTTGATGGAAAGACAATTTTTCCGCGGTCCCCGTAGAGTAAAATAGATCTCGATTCAAATTCCAGCTAGAACGCATTCCCATGAATTCGCTCGCTCTCGCGCTACTCGCTTTTTCGCCCATTTGGGTCGTCTTCATGTTCTTAGTCATTCTCCGGTGGCGAGCCAGCCACGCCATGCCGCTTGCCTTGTTTACTGCCGTAGGGTTAGCCTGGGGGGTGTGGCAAGTACCAGGACTCCAAATCGCAGCAGCCGGA
>JAZABE010000167.1:0-1345 GCA_036137535.1 Planctomycetota bacterium
CATCGTTGGAGGCAAGGATTTGGTCGCCGTTTTCGAAGCGAGAACCGGAAAAAGAATCTGGGATCACCAGCTCGAAGGCCGGGTGTTTGGGCTGGCTTACGCCGGCGATCGGCTACTGGTTTCAACAGACACTGGAATGATTGCAGCCTTCGCTGCCACCGCGAAAGTTCCGTGGAGAGCAACCCCGGTCAAGCAGGAAAACGTGCGTCCTCTGCTTGACGTCCCCGCATCGTCTTCACCCGGAACAGGCCAGCTCCTGCATCGCTGGGTCTTTCACCGTTCCGCAATGCGTTCACCTCAAGGAAAACCGGTCCTGTCGGACAGACTCTCTGGCATCCAGGTTTTAGACCAAACCGGGAAAACCCCATTAAAATTATCCGGCAACCTGCAATCGATCGCCGTCGGCAACTCGACAGTCGTCGAATCGATCGAAACCGGAAAAGGAATGTTTCCCATTGACCCGGCCGACCCAACCTTGAAACCGGCCCAGGCCATTTCCGCCAGCGCCTGGGTCCGTGTGGACCAACCGGCAACTTGGGGTGGGATCATTGGCTGTATCCAGGACGATGGGAGCACAGAACACGGATGGTTACTGGGCTACAACGGAAACCAGTTTTCCTTCGCGGTTGCCGGCGGCCAAGGGGGTCTGACCTATCTCAAGGCTAAGAAAGGATTTCAGAAAGGTCGTTGGTACCATGTCGCGGTAACCTACGATGGAAAAGTAATCAAACTTTACGTCGACGGAAAATTATCGGCTTCCAGCCAATCCGAATCTGGCCCCATCAGTTACTCGACTAAATGTTTCTCCACAGTCGCTGCCTACAAAGATCAAAACGAGTCGTATCCACTCAATGGAGCCCTGCATGAAGTCCGTCTGTATGACCGGGTATTGCCGGACACCACAATCGACCAACAGTTTCGAACCTTAAAAGCTGAATTCAAGACCAAGGCGGCAGAGGTCAACCGTGGAGAAGCACCTGAACAACCTGCTGAAACGTTTTTAACCTGGGGTCCCTACACCAAGTTTATCCACCAAGGAGCCGTCGAACTCCGTTACGGCACCCGCCAGAATTGTCCCACGGTTGTCGAAATCAAACCGGGGACTGGCCCAAGAAGACTTTCTTCTGAAAACCTCGCAACGGAACATCGGATCGTCGTTGACAAACTGCCTTATAAACGCACCGTCCAGTTCCAAATTTTCGACCGTTTGGGCGACAATGCAAAATCATCGACGGTGCACGAAATCGACACGCACTTCGACTGGTCGCCTTTTCAACGGATTTCCGGAACGCCGTTGCCGATTCTTTCCAAGGTCACCAACCCCCGGGGCATGGCATTTATTTTC
>JAZABE010000168.1:0-13684 GCA_036137535.1 Planctomycetota bacterium
AAAAGAGGTTTTGGCGACAGCTTCCAGGCCAAACGCAGCTTGGGGGAACTCTTCAGCGGAAGAGTCTTCGCGGCGGACCATTTACATTCATGTCAAACGCTCTCTGCGGCCTCCGATGTTAGCTAATTTTGACGTCCCGGACACAGACACCCCTTGCGCAGTTCGAATGTCAACGACCGTGCCAACTCAAGCTCTGGGGATGCTCAATAGCAAATTCATGAACGATCAGGCAAGGTTACTGGCAAATCGGATCCGGGGACAACACCCGGATAACCTTGCGGAGCAGATCCGCATGGCAATTCGTTTAACAACCGGACGAATACCCAAGCAAGACGAAATCAATGAAGACCTAGCGTTTTTCAAAAAACTCACCGAAAAAGAAAAACTGAGCGAAGAAATCGCAATGCAAAATTATGCATTGATGATCCTGAATACCAATGAATTTTTCTACTTAAATTAACACGCGATCAGACCGGCGATTTCACAGCAATCTCCAACCACTCCTCAGTGGCAGAAAGACAAAATCTATGAACCAAAAAAGAAATCACTTCTGTGGCCGCACGCGTCGAGAATTCCTTTGGCAGTCCGCTGGGGGATTTGGGTCAGTACCACTCACTGCCCTGCTTGACCAAGATGGATTTTTTGGATCAGCGTCGGCGGATGACCAAAACCAGAAATTCACCAACCCGCTGGCTCCCAAAAAACCCCATTTTGCCCCCAAGGCAAAAAGTGTCATCTTCCTGTTTATGTACGGCGGTCCTAGCCATATCGATACTTACGAGTACAAACCCAAGATGTACGGCATGGACGGCAAGACAGTCGATGTCAAAACCTTCGGCAGGGGCGGCAAAAAAAGCAAAGGTCGCATTGTCGAACCTCGCTGGAAGTTCAAGCAATATGGTGAGTGCGGCAAATGGGTCAGTGACCTGTTTCCCAATATTGGAACCTGTGTTGATGACATTGCTTTTCTTCACTCAATGACCGCAGATTCGCCGATTCATGGTTCCGCAATGCTCATGATGAATTCCGGGAAAGTTCTCAGTGGTAGCCCGGCCCTGGGATCCTGGGTCAATTACGGCCTGGGAACGGTCAACGAAAACTTACCCGGTTTTGTCGTGATGCTGGATCGAACCGGCGGCCCGATCAGTGGCGCCAAAAATTGGTCGAGTGGGTATATGCCCGCCTCCTACCAAGGCGTTACGATGCGTTCAACTGGTACGCCGATTCTCGATTTGCAGCCGCCTGAAGGGATGACGCGTTCGACTCAACGGCTGATCCTAGACCGCCTGAACCAAAAAAACAGGGCTCACCAACAAAACCAGTCGGCCAATTCAGATTTGGCCGCCCGAATCGCCAGCTACGAGTTGGCCTATAAAATGCAACAACATGCGCCGGAAGCGGTGGACCTTTCCCAGGAAACCGAAGAAACTCAAAAGCTCTATGGATTGGATCAATCTCGCACCGAGGATTTCGCAAAAAAATGCATCCTGGCGCGGCGACTCGTCGAACGCGGGGTTCGTTTTATCCAAATCTATTCCGGCGGAAATCACAACGACGCCAACTGGGACGCGCATGGTGATTTGGAAAAAAACCACAACTATCACGCAGGCAACACGGACAAACCCATTGCCGGCTTATTGAAGGATCTAAAACGCCGCAACCTGCTGGATGAAACGTTGGTGGTTTGGGGGGGTGAATTCGGAAGACAGCCCACCGCCGAATACGCAAAAGGAAGCGGGCGAGACCACAACAGTTATGGATTTACGATGTGGATGGCCGGGGGTGGCATCAAGGGGGGCACCAGTGTTGGAACCACGGACGAACTAGGAGCCGCGGCCGTTGAAAAACCGTTTCACGTCAAACATCTCCACGCAACAGCCCTCAATCAACTTGGCTTCGACCCCAACAAACTGTCCTATTTTTACGGCGGATTGGACCAAAAGCTGGTCGGAGTTGAACATGTTGACCCGATCAAGGAAATCATCTGATTCCTCCCGGTTTTGATCAGGCCAAAAGGTCCTGAACCACGTTTCCGTGAACATCAGTCAGTCGAAAATTTCGCCCCTGATAAAAATGCGTCAATTGTTCATGGTCAAATCCAAGAAGATGTAAAATTGTGGCCTGTAAGTCATGAACATGAACCTTATCGCGGGTCACTGAGAACCCCAGTGGATCAGATTCTCCATACGAAATCCCGGGTTTGACTCCTCCACCCGCCATGAACATCGTATAGCAATCCGGGTAATGATCTCGACCCAGCACTTTTCCTTTTGCGGTTCGGCCTTCTCGAAATGGAGTCCGACCAAATTCACCACTCCAAACCACCAACGTTTCATCCAGCAGGTTCCGGTTCTTTAAGTCTTTGATCAGCATGGAAACCGCTTGGTCCATCGGTTTGCATCGATTGGAAAGCCCAGCCCCGATGTCTTCGCTGGGGTTGGTGCCATGAAAATCCCAGCCCCAGTCAAAGAGCTGAACATAACGTACCCCACTTTCGACGAGTCGCCGCGCCAGCAGGCAATTGTTGGCAAAGCTCGCCGCTCCCGGCTTGGCCCCGTAAGCGGAAATGGTTTTTTCCGATTCCTTGGAAATATCCATCACCTCCGGCACCGCAGCTTGCATTCGAAAAGCAAGTTCGTATTGGGCAATGCGAGTCAACGTTTCCGCATTGCCAAACTGCTCAGCTTGCATTTTGTTCAGTCCATTAATGGCGTCTAGGCTGAGCCGGCGAAGGTTCGCATCCATGCCCTTGGGATTGGATGCATATAAAACCGGATCTCCCTTGCTGCGACATTGAACTCCCTGAAATACCGAGGGCAAAAAACCACTTCCCCACGCCGTGTTGCCCGCGCTGGGGTTGAGTCCGCCGGACAGCAATACCACGAATCCTGGCAGATCCTGGTTCTCGGTTCCCAGACCGTAAGTCACCCAAGAACCCATCGAAGGGCGTCCGACCCGGGGAGACCCGGTGTAAAGCATCAGTTGGGCGGGAGCATGATTAAACTGGTCCGTATGCATTGATTTGACAACACACAAATCATCGGCAAGCTCTGCAAGCTTGGGAATCGCATCGGAAAACCAAGTACCATTCTCTCCGTATTGCTTGAATTGATGCGGGGTCCCCAGCAGCTTGGGTCGTCCATTGGTAAAAGCAAACTGCTTTCCTTTGAAAAATTCTTCCGGGCAAGGTTCATCAGTTCGTTTCACCAGTTCGGGCTTGTAGTCAAACAAATCCAAATGGGGGGGCGACCCGGCCATGTGGAGAAAAATCACGTTTTTGGCTTTGGCAGTAAAATGCGATCGACGCGGCAACAGGGGTTGCACCCGATCGATCTTGATCTCGTCGCTTGCAGCCGATTCTTTGGCCAAAATTGTCGAGAGCGCCATACCTCCCAGGCCAATCGAACAGTCTTGGAAAAAGTGTCGCCGGGTTTGATGAAGCAGGGGATGATTCATGATGCATGATTAAGTAAACCAGTTTGTTCTTCGGTTATTTTATCAAAAACAAATGTGAGAATCATCGGATCTTTGAATTTCGCCCGCTGCAACACCAGATCGACGGTCCGAAAGTCCTCAATTACAGGGAATAACGGGTCTCTTGGCAGCAATCGGCGGCAGCGGCCAGTCCAAGGAGGACCAGCAGTCCGGGCTCCAGTTCAAAAACGGCCGTCCGCCTCGATCCATTGCCCAATAATTTGCCAAAAATAATTTGCCAAAAATGACGTCCTATTGCCTTGGCTTCTGCAATCCCTGTATTCATGAAATTCATGAGGATTTTTTAGAATTCGACCGAAATTCAGGATTTCCGCCAAGCGTTGGTGTCCTCGACAATCAAGACCACGACCTTAAAATTTCGTTAAGTGGGGGTTCGCCCCAGATCAACTGATCGATCCCAAGCAACAGAAATTCTAAACGGCATTGAGTAACGCATGGCGCAATTCGAAGGACTGGATCACATACTAAGAACCGACGAACCCTTGGCCCCCCTATGCTCACTTCAAATGGGCGGGTCAGCCCGGTACTACGTAGAACCAACAACGATTGAAGAACTTCGTTCTGTGGTTCTGCAATGTGATGCACAACAAATTGGGATTCGTTTGCTGGGTGACGGCAGCAATGTCTTAATTTCAGACACTGGTTACGATGGCATGGTGATTCATCTCTCCGCTGCTGAATTCTCATCAATAGAAGTCCTCCCGGATGGCGTCAAATGCAGCGGAGGTTGTAAATTAGCGCATTTTATCTCCACTGCAATTCGTGAAGGATTTTCAGGACCCGAACTTTTGGTCGGCATTCCGGGAACGGTTGGAGGAGCGTTACATGGCAATGCATCGGCCAACGGGGGCGACATCGGCCAATGGACCCTCTCGGCCGAAGTTCTAACTCGCAGTGGTGAAGTGATCGTCCGAGATGCAAATGAAATGAACTTTGGGTACCGACAAAGCAGTCTCAATGAACTTGTAATTCTCAATGCAAATTTCCAGTTTGAAAAAGAAGATCCGGTTGTGCTAACCAAGCGAATGCAGAAATTGTGGATTTCCAAGAAAGCTTCTTCACCAACACCCTCCTGTCGCTGCGCTTACCTGTTCAAGGATCCCGGAGGAATCTCTGCGGCATCCTTGATTGAAGAGGCAAAAATCAAACAGATCCAAAAAGGCAGCCTGCGTCTCGATCAAAAAAATCCGAATTTTCTCATTGCGGAACCCAGTGCTTCCAGCCGTGATGCTGTTGAGATGATTGAAGAAATTAAAACAACGGTCCGCGCAAAAACGGGCGTTGATTTGGAAGTGGGTATTGAAATCTGGTAATCCCTCTGCTGCCTGTCCTTCACCGCAACACCGGGGCAACCAGGCCAAGTCGGCTCGGCACCCGCAGTCTTGGCATCGGCGAATTCACTTCGCCCCCAGAGTGGTCACTCGCGTGGAGAGGATATCCCCATTAAACCGATTCGGTGGAATGTAATTGCCGGCTGCGGTCTGGATGTCTTCACCGATCGAAAGGTCATCTTTTGGCTGAACTGGAATTAACCCGGGTGACCGTTTTTTGGCGATTTCGCGGCCGTTGATGATTAGCCGAATCGTTTCCGCGTTGAGCTCGCCCCGGATCTCCGTTCTTCCTGGGTATTTTTTTTTCGATTCAAGCCGAGCAACCACTCCGTTCACACGCACATCAAAATACAATTTCCCGTCGTGAAAGTGAATCGCGTAACCGTGTTCACGCCCCCCTTGGGCAATAACCACACCGCTAGGTGATTTGGCTTCTACCGTGGCCGAAATGGATATCGGCACTTGCGCGATTTGCGGTGATGGCTGTTTGTTTTTTTCCGAGCGTTGGTTCTTGAGATTCCGCGACTTGTGATTTACCGGGTCCGGGTAAGACCGGAGAATCCTGGTTAACTGTTGGACAATTAACGGCTTGGTTTTGGCAACATTCTTTTTTTCCAGAGGATCTGACTGGTAGTCATACAGTTCGTACTCTGCTTTTTCAACAGCCTCATCCATCCCACGCCATTCCACCAGACGGTACCGTTCCGTTCGGATCGCACGACCCAGTTTGCGTCGAGGGTAAGCGTGGTAGGCGTGATCCCGGACACGGGCCTGGGGGTCCTTCAACACTGGGACCAGACTAATCCCATCGATGGGTTGAGGTCCTTTGGCCGCGGGCAGGCCACACAGTTCGGCAAGGGTCGGAAAAAGGTCAACACTTTCAGCGGGTTGATTTGTCGAAGAACCGGCAAGAGACACTCCCGGTGCAGCAATGAGCATTGGGATCCGGTTCGCCTGTTCATAGTTGGTGTGTTTGGTCCAAAACTGGTGATCGCCCAGATGGAACCCATGATCGCCCCATAGCACAACAATGGTACTTTGATCGAGTTCCAAGCGAGTCAGCTCGTCGAGCACTTTTCCAATTTGGGCATCGACAAAACTGGTGCTGGCATAGTAGCCATGGATCAACTCGCGTTTCAGGCGGTCTTCCACAATTCCGTTGAGAGGAACCGGTTTATAGTTTGAAATTTCCCCACCCCGCTTAAGCCCATAAGCGGAAGCATCGACGGGCGGTTTTTCATAGAGCGGCATCGGCAATTTTTCGGGATCAAACCGTTCCCAGTATTTTTTTGGAGCGGAAAAGGGCAAGTGCGGCCGGACAAATCCAGCAGCAATCAAAAAGGGGGTGTTTGTTTTTTCTAAGCGGGCTTTAGCGGCTTGCAATCGATTAATCGTTTCTGCCGCGACACGTCCATCCGCATAGGCAGAATCTTGGACCTCTGGGTTTTCGAATGCGGCACCCCGAGGAAGAGAACGGATCTGTCCCAGTTTTTGATTGGTAAAATAGGCTTCTTCGCGTGTCAGCTTGCCGCCGTCGGTGCTTGAAGGATCAAGATACTCAATCACCTTGTCATGAAAATGGGGAACAGAAAACGAATCAGGATCACCCAGGTTGCCGTGCCCAATATGAAATATTTTTCCCAGCGACTCAGTCCGGTAGCCTTGTTTTGAAAAATGCTGAGGCAAGGTCACAGCGTCAGGAATGATTTTGCGCAGATGGCTACCCAGCCCATAAAGGCCCGTTGAAGTGGAATGAGATCCCAGCATCAATGTAAATCGTGACGGTGCACAAACGGCCTGATTACAATAGGCCAAGTCAAATCGGGTTGACCGCTTGGCCAATCGGTCAATATTGGGCGTGATGGCAACCGGGTCGCCATAACACCCCAAGGCCGGTTTGAGGTCATCGACCAGCAAGAGAAGGACATTCGGTCGTTTTGTCGGAACATCTTCTCCCGCCAATTCGCCTGTCCAGACATAAGCGACAGCGGCCAATAGACAGATGTGAATCATTCGATTTGAGAACATGTGGTCGACTTTTCTAGGGTTGCACGAACTTTTAGCTCAATTCGTCCGAATATAACTGGAGAGCCTAAATCCAAGCTGACAAACCGGGAACGAATGTTTATGTTGCCGGAAACAAGGATTCTCTCATTTTGCGAGCCAAACAAACGATTGCAATAGTATTCCAAGTCACACCGACCCATGAACCCAGATATTGACAGCCCTGAATCGACCGAATCCCAATTGACCCGAGGCGGATTGATGACTTTTGGAGTCAAGGTTGCCTCAGTCATTCTGGGTTTTGCCCTACAGCTGTTGATCGCTAGGCTTCTCGGTCAATCCGGTTACGGCGACTATACTTTTGCGGTTGCCACCCTCAACTTCCTCGTGGTTGCTGCCTTGGCGGGCGGGGACTCTGCCGCCACTCGATTTGTTGCCAACTACCACACTTGCCCTTCGCTCCTGAGCCAGTTTTTGCAATGGTTAAATGTTCGAGCGATCATTCTTTCCATCGGCTGTCTAGGGCTTGCCCTGCTCCTCCTCCAGTGGATCAAACTCGTGGATGAACGCCCCGTCTGGGGGTTAGTCCAGATCATCTCCTTGGCGTTACCGTTTCAGGTTTTTGCGCTGATCAGACAAGGCATCTTGCGCGGCCGACACAGGCCTGTCTTGTCAGTGATCCCGGAAGGGCTGGTTCGACCCATCGTGACCTTGATGCTTCTCTGGTGGGTCATCTCGTTTTTTTCTCAGGGTTCGCTTTCGCCACGCGACGCAGCCGTAATCTTCGTGTTCGTCTCACTCGTTGCCCTGATGGTTGGACAGGTCCTGATGAAGCAAGGTCTGGCACAAGTTGACAAAACCCAAAATACCGAACAAAGGGGCAACCCCAAACAGTGGCAATCGATGGCGCTCGCCTCAATGCTCACGGCCACGGCCATGACCCTTCACGCTCAATGTGATATTTGGATGCTCGGCCTGTATACGAACGGCCAGACCGTGGGACCGTATGCCGCGGCAACCAAGTATGCCACGTTGGTCATTTTTGGGCTCAACGCCGTAAACACCGCGGCGGGCCCGATGGTTGCCCGTTCCACGGACCCTCGCCAGCAACACGACCAACTCCAAAAAATCGCTCAGCGGATCGTTTGGATTTCGTTTCTACTTGGTGGCGGCGTGGCAGCCCTGCTGTTGATTTTCCCGGAGGCATTTTTGGGGCTGTTTGGAGAAGGCTTTCAACGGGCTTCACTGGCCCTGCGAATTCTCGTCGCGGGAAATCTGTTTAACATCGCCTGTGGCAGTGTCGGCATGCTTTTATCGATGAGCGGCTACCATGTCGTTCTGATGCGGATTTTGTTAGCCAGCACCTTGCTCAACGTAACACTGAACCTGCTGTTGATTCCCTGGTTTCAAACCACGGGTGCCGCGATTGCCACCGGGTTGTCAATTCTCTTTTGGAATAGTGTTGCCTTGGTTTTTGTGCGGAGGCTGCTCAAAATCCGTCCCACCTTGGGAGGACTGGTGTAAAACCATGGAACAAGTCCGCGAACCATCTCCGGTCATTTTGGTTTCCGGTGGGCGTCAGCGTCAAAAAGCGTTGGATCTTCCGGAATGGCAGGCCTACGAATGCGGTGTCATTGTTGCAGTCGATGGGCAGACCCTTAAGCCCATCAACGTCGTCGAATACCAGACACCTCCCCAGTATTGTTCCGACCAACTGCCGTCGATTGTATTCAAGGCAGGAGACTTGTCCAAGGATTCCCGACACCTGCTCGTCTGCACACAAACGGAAATTCTGGAATACGACACTCGCTCCTGGGAAATTGTATTTCATTACACTCACCCATCGTTCAACGACCTTCACCATGTTTGCTACCAGGGAGAAGACACCGTTTTGGTTGCCAATACCGGACTGGATCAAATCCTGAAACTCCGTCGCCAACCTCAAAAGGAACCGGCAGTCGAAATCGTAGAATCTTGGAGTACCGGTTCGAAACCCACGTGGGAAAAATTTGATCTCACGACAGACTACCGGAAAATTTCCACCACCAAACCCCATGAAACCCACCCTAATTTTATTTTTTCTCACCGGGGAAAACATTACGCTACCCGGTTCCACCAACAGGATGCGCTGGATTTGCACGAACCCGAATTTCAAATCAAAATCGCTGCAGGAAATCCCCATGACGGTGTGGTACGTGCCGGACGAGTCACGTTCACAACGACCAACGGGAATGTTTGTGTCTTTGAGTTGGAATCAGGAAACGAACTCTCCAGAATTAACCTGAACTCCATCCACAATCCTGGGGGCCAACTGGGTTGGTGTCGGGGATTGTGCCACGAAAACGATTCCTGGGCCTGGGTTGGGTTTTCCAGAATTCGACCGACGCGATTTCGCCAAAACCTGAGCTGGATCAAGCAAGGGTTCAAATCCAAAGGAACCTACGGTACCCGGCCAACCCGAATCGCCAAATATGATTTGCAAGAACAGATATTATTGCAGGAGGTTGACCTTGAGACTGTAGGAGTCAATGCCATCTTTGGCATCTATTGCCAAAGACCACAAGCAAATTAACTTTGTTTTCCAGTGGTTTTCCCCTACAATTGCACCAGGGTTTCGAGTCCCGATTTGAATACCATTAGCCGCAACGAGTAATCAATCCATGCTAACTTTAACGAGTGGGCACGAAACAAACTCCAGGAACATCCTCTGTGACGGCTTTTCCCGCAGAGACTTTTTGAGAATCGGTGGCCTGGCAATGGGAGGGTTAACCCTTCCTCAGCTTCTTCATGCCGAACAGCAAGCCGGCATCACCAAGTCCCACAAAGCGATCATCATGATCTACCTGGTCGGGGCACCTTCTCATCAGGACATGTATGATCTCAAAATGGAGGCACCCGCAGAAATCCGGGGTGAGTTTCGACCAATTCAAACCAATGTCTCCGGGATACAAATCGGTGAACACTTGCCACGATTGGCCAAGGTGATGGACAAATGTGTGCCCCTGCGGTCAGTGGTAGGCTCGCCTAATGGAGCGCATGATTCTTTTATCTGTTACACGGGGCGAACCACTCAGCAACAACCCAGAGGTGGTTGGCCTTCGGTCGGATCCACTCTTTCAAAAATCAAAGGGCCCACGAACCCGTCAATCCCACCATTTGTGGGACTGGCACCCAACGCGGGACATCCCCCCTACGGATCACCTGGCCACCCGGGGTTCCTAGGCGTGGCGCATTCGGCGTTTCGCCCCTCTGGCCCGGCAAAAAACAACATGAAGGTTGGTGCGACTCCCGTTTCTCGGCTACAGCAGCGTAAAAGCCTGCTGGATCAATTTGATGATTTTCGCCAAGCTGCAGACAGCAGCGCCAGCCTCTCTGGCTGGGATAGCCTCTCGGACCAGGCACTCGGAATTTTAACCTCCAGCAAACTCGCAGAGGCACTGGACCTAAGCAAAGAAGATCCCCGAATTCGCGAAAAATATGGAAAAGGCGATCCCAAGAACTTTGGCGATGGAGCTCCTCGCAACCTAGAGCATTTCCTCATGGCCCGTCGCTTAGTCGAAGCTGGCGCTCGAGTCGTGACCCTCAACTTTGGGCGGTGGGATTTTCACAGCAACAATTTTTCAGGTTTGAAAGACACTCACTTGCCCTTGTTTGACCAGGGGCTTTCCGCCTTGATCGATGACCTCCACGCCAGGGGACTGGACCAAGATGTGTCTGTGGTAGCTTGGGGCGAATTTGGCAGGACTCCACGGATCAATAAAAATGCAGGCCGCGACCACTGGCCTCAGGTTGGCGGCGGTTTGATTGCCGGGGGAGGCATGAGAACAGGCCAGGTGATCGGGGCAACGGACCGACTGGGTGGAGAAGTCGTCAATCGACCGGTCCATTTCGGAGAGGTTTTGGCGACCTTGTACCATCAGATGGGTCTTGATCCAAAAACGGTGACAGTCCAGGATTTAACCGGGCGACCGCAGTACCTCGTCGATGGGCACCAACCGATGTCCGAACTGATCTGAATGTTTTCTGAATTTTATTGAAACCGGTGTTGCAGGGCGAATGATCGAAACCGTTTACAAGATCTTGACCAATGCGGAATGGGCTGACTTTCAGTCCGCCGGATCGTTTGAGGGATCTCCCGTCGATCTCGAAGATGGCTACCTCCATTTTTCAGCTGCAGACCAAGTGGCCGAAACCGCCGAAAAACACTTTTCGGGACAACAGGGCTTGTGGCTGGTGGCAGTGCAGGCTGATCCGAAAAATCCCCATTGGAAGTGGGAAAAATCAAGGAACGGTGCGCTGTTCCCTCACCTTTATGAAAGTCTGGCGATCCACAACGTCGTGTCTGCCACCCCGATTGCAACCGGCGCCGACGGCCGATTTAAGCTTGAATCCCTTTAGCCGTCAGGCAATGGACGGCCGTTGATTGACATTTCTTTCTTGTTTCCTGGATTCAGTCGTGGCAAAATAGTGCCGACCCATTCATCCAAAACCACCAGGTGCCACCATGCAGGCTGCGAGCTCATCCCCTGAAAGCAACCAGATCACTCGACGTCAGTTTTCCCAAAAAACAGTCGCGACAGCTGGAGCAGCGACTCTCTTTGCCCCGAACATTCTCCGGGGACAGGGGCTCAATGAAAAACTCAACATCGCCATTATCGGTGCTGGTGGACGAGGTGGAGCGAACACAAACGGGGTTCGTTCCGAAAACATCGTTGCGCTTTGTGACGTGAACCAGAACAACCTCAATGCTGCCGCTTCTCGTTTTAAAAAGGCAAAAACGTTTACCGATTTTCGGAAGCTCTATGAGCATCAAAACGATTTTGACGCAGTGGTCGTCAGCACCTGCGAGCATACGCACGCGTTTGCAACCTTGCCCGCACTGCAGCTGGGAAAACATGTCTATTGTGAAAAACCGTTGACTTACAATATCGAAGAAGCCAGGAAAATTCGCCTGGCGGCAGAAAAAGCCAAAGTCGCTACACAGATGGGAACCCAGATCCACGCCGGCAACAACTATCGTCGTGTCGTGGAGTTGATTCAAAGCGGGGCGATTGGTGCGGTTCACCAATGTCATGTCTGGGTCGGGCGGGCCTGGGGACGGCAAAGCACCGAATCGGCAAAAAAGCATGGCGACATTGTGTCCGTTACTGATCGGCCAAAACAATCTCAGGCCATTCCGTCTTACTTGAACTGGGATTTATGGCTGGGGCCAGCGCCCAAACGGCCCTACCACAGCGTCTATTTCCCCGGCCCCAAATGGTACCGCTGGTGGGACTTTGGCAACGGGACCATGTCCGATCTGGGAAGCCATTGGATCGATTTACCTTTTTGGGCGCTCCAGCTGGATCAACCCTTGACGATTGAAGCCAAGGGGCCAAAACCACACTCGGAAATTGCTCCGGCTTCCATGCAGGTAACATACGAATATGGAAAGCGCAACCAATTGCCTCCGGTTTCATTAACCTGGTATCAAGGTGTTGAAAAACCAAGACTCTGGAAAGACCACCAAATTCCCAGGTGGGGGTCCGGGGTTTTGTTTATCGGTGATCAAGGAATGTTGCTGGCCGACTACGGGAAACATCTACTGTTACCCGAAAACAAATTCCAAGATTTTAAGCGTCCTGCCCCCTTTATCGCCAATTCCATCGGGCATCACGCAGAATGGATCCATGCTGCAAAAACGGGCGACAGCACCACTTGCAACTTCACGTATGCGGGCTGGTTAACCGAAGCCAACCACCTCGGAAATGTCGCCTTCCGAACGGGCAAAAAAATCAGTTGGGATGCCGAGAATTTGCGGTGCCCCAATGCTCCCGAAGCGGAAGAGTTTATTAAACGGGATTATCGCAAAGGCTGGAACCTGGGATAGAACGTCCAGAGGCTTCTTGGTCCCGCCCACAAACGGGTTTCTGAACGGCCAGTCCGGTGTTGAAAATTTTAATTCTTGGGCGACCGACCCAGATGACGTGAAATGAAAGCCGCTTTTTGCTTGAGGGCTTCTTGTTCCGCAAGCCCTTTGATAACAGCAGGCCCACCCGTTTCGAAAACACGATCACGACGGGCCCGCTCTAACAGTGCCCGATCCATTTCAGACAAGTCATAGGTTTGCACCCGGGCAGAAAGCGTTGTTGACGAACTGAACCTGCCTCTCGCGTGATTTTGAAAAGCCCTCCCGACAGCAGGCAGGCTCCCCAGAAGCGGAACGCCCCTGGAAACCGAACCACTGTGCGAGCGTTGGATCGCACCTAAAAGAATCTCGCCCCGGTCCGGAATGTACACGGTTGTCCCCAGCCGAAAAAATGAAAATGCCGGGAGTTGGACCGACGGTCGCGGACGTTGCTGTGCGGAAGCTACCCGGGGCCCCCAAAGCAAGGAACCCCAAAGCAAGGAACCCCAAAGCAAGGTTAAGACAATCGACTTGTTTTCCATTTCTGCTTCTCCCTCAAGAACCGCTGCAGCATAACAGAAATGGCCTGTCGGCAAAATAAAAGAGGATCCCGTCGACACTACGCCAGAATCCCCTTAACCACCTCACCGTGGACATTGGTGAGTCTACGTTGAATGCCATTGTGGTAAAAACTCAATTTTTCGTGGTCAATGCCAAATAAATGGAGGACCGTGGCGTGAAAATCATGCCAGGGAATCGGTCGCTCAACTGCTTTCCAACCCACCTCATCGGACTTGCCAAAAGCAAGGCCCGGCTTGACCCCGGCACCCGCAAGCCAGCAGCTAAAGGCGTATCGGTTGTGATCACGCCCCGGCCCCACCTGATTCTTGGCGGACTGGGCAAACGGCGTACGACCAAATTCGGTTGTAAACAGCACCAGCGTATCCTTGAGCATGCCCCGCTGTTT
>JAZABE010000169.1:0-1339 GCA_036137535.1 Planctomycetota bacterium
CCAGTGAAAAGGTGCTGTGTCACGCAGTCCGCGAAGAGGCATCGTCGAGCGAGGCATGATCTGGTTCCCACCGGAAACCACTGGAGTTTTGAGGACCCAGAGCAATTGATCGGTATGGCCATCAGGGTGGCAACTGGCACATGAAAATGTGCCAGTGGATGAGGCGAGAGCCTTGTTGAATGCGATCCGCCCCCGCTTGAAAGTGGGGTTCGTGTGATCAGCCAAGGTGATGGTGGATTCGAGTTTAGGTCGGGAAGCGTCGGCAACATCAATCAGAGAAACGGTATTGGCTACAGCGTTGAAAACCCAGGCTTTACTTGTTTTTCCATCAGTCCCGCGTTCCAAGGCAATTCCCCGTGGCACGGAGTCGACGTTGACCCGTCCCAGGACTTTTCCCGATTGGGTATCAACGGTGAATAGTTTGTCTGAACCGGCCGCCGACACATACAGGGTGGAATCGTCGTGACTGACTTCGATCGCAAAGGGAGTTGCCAAGGCGTCTTTTGGCTTAGGTTGTTTGGGTGGTAGAGGCTCAAGGTCAATGAATTTAGCTTTTTCCGCTTCGTCACCATTGAAGCCGACACTGGTGATTTGATTCAGAAAAGCACGGTTTTCAAGTTCCTTCAATCCGTGTTTTTTGGTTCCAGATCGGCCATTGATATCGTTTCGTGCATCGGTTTGCGCGATGTAAACCTTTCCCTGGGAATCAACCGTTAATCCATATAAAAGCGTTCCAAGGGTATCGACCGTTTCTACTAATCGATCCGTTTTAGTATCAAAAACGTAGAGATCACGATCGGGGACTTTGGGGTTTTTGACGATGTCCACGACATGCCCGATGGAAAGAACGTTATTGACGCGAATCGAATGATCCCAGGCATTAAACGTGACCAAGTCACCATCGATATCACTACCCCCGGAAAGCTGGGTCTTGTTATTGGATTCAAAAGGAATGACATAGAGCCGATCCCCTTGAACAACAATGTCGCGCGGGTCCTGAGCCGTGATTCGCAATCGTTTTTCGACTTTTCGGGTTGTGAAATTGACGACGGCGATTCGGTTCTCCGATGAGAGGGCCACGTACGCTTTTTCATTGTTGGCAAAGGCAATGGCAACCGGCTCATCAAACCGAGTTGATTTTTTCCGAGAGTCAATTTCTTGGACCGTTGCCACGACCTGCCGGTAAGTAGGGCTGGAGGGGTCTAGGTCGACAATGCTTACCGAGTCTGAGATGTGATTGGACACCCAAAGTTCTTTGCCATCCGGCCGGATAGCGACACTCACCGGGTCAATCCCCACGCTAATGTTCGCGACAATTTGTCGAGTTTTCCGATGGATC
>JAZABE010000170.1:0-9030 GCA_036137535.1 Planctomycetota bacterium
GGCTTAACGACCGTCATTGTGCTGGTCCTGGTCGTCGTCGGTTTTATCCGAGGACTGGAAAAAACTCTCGAGGTCAGTGGCGACCCTCAAACCGCTATTTTTTTTGCAATGGGCATGGGGGAAAACCTAGAGTACTCATCGATCCCCATGCGGTCTGCCGAACTTGTCGCTTCAAGCAATCGGGGAATTCAAAAACATTACGGACAAAAATACGTTTCACCCGAACTGTATCTCGGCACCCAGGTTAAAATTCCATCAACCGGAGAAACCGGTTACCGCGAAACCTTGGGATTGGTTCGGGGCGTCACCGATCCTGTGTTGCTGGTTCGCAACCAGATTGAAATCGAAACCGGTCACTGGCCCGAAGCCAATCAAGTCATTGTTGGAAAACTGGCCGCAGCAAAACTCGGGATTCCAGCCCAATCCTTGCGGATTGGGAAAACAATTCTTATGGAAAATCGAGAATGGGAAATTGTGGGTCAGTTTTCTGGGGGCGGATCTGCGTTGGAATCAGAAATCTGGTGTCGCCTGGATGACCTGCAACAGGCGATGAAGCGACAAGATCTCAGTCTCGTGGCGTTAAGCCTGAGCCCTGAAGGGGATTTTGCGGATCTCGAACTCTTTTGCAAGCAGCGATTAGACCTGGAACTGCAAATGATGCCAGAAACACGCTACTACGATCTCCTACAAAGAGACTATCGTCCGGTCCGTTGGCTGGCCTGGCTTGTGGTCAGTCTCGTCATTGGCTCCGGATTATTCGCTGGGCTAAACACAATGTACGGAGCCGTCGTGGGTCGGATCGCTGAATTATCGATGCTGCGTACGGTCGGATTTGGACGACGGGCCATTGCGATCAGCCTAGTGCAGGAAGGCATGATTCTATCCATCTCCGCCAGCTTGATTGCCTGCGTCCTGGCCATCACTTGGATCAATGGCATTGCGGTCCAATTCACCATGGGGGCGTTTCAACTTGAAATTGATCATTTGACCATCCTGATCGGCTGCTTGGTCGGAATGGTTTTGGGAATTCTCGGGGCCATTCCCCCGGCCCTCAAAGCTTTTAATCTCCAAATCGTAGAAGGCATTCGGACGGTTTGAAACCATCCCTGAAATATTAACTTAATTCAATCCTCAAGGACTAACTATGAAACGCTTTCAGTACTGCCGGACAACCCAAGATTTGCTGGGACTTTTCGCCATTGGACTTCTGGCAATCGGCTGCTCCTCCGAGTCCTCGCCAAACAGTCAGCCAACGCCCCCGACCTTTGATGGATCGCTTTTCTTGGCAGAGGCTGAAATGGACGGTGCCCTCGAAATTATCCAGGCCAGAAAATCCTCCAAGAATGACCAGCCGATCACAGTGGTGGGACGAATTGGTGGCAGCTTAAATCCCTGGGTAGACGGGGTTGCCGCGTTTTCAATCGTCGATCGGTCTCTCAAGGCCTGCAGTGACGGTCTCAGCGACGGTGAAACCTGCAGCTGCAAAACGCCCTGGGATTATTGCTGCGAGGTCGACCAGCTCAAAGACGCCATGGCACTCGTTAAATTTGTTCAAAAAAATGGAAAAATTGTCAAACACGATGCCCGAAAACTATTTGAACTTAGCGAACTTCAAACCGTCATCGTCCAGGGAAAAGCGGAACGGGATGAAGCCGGAAACCTGACAATTCTCGCTGCTCAAATGCACCTCTCCAAATAGGTTCCATAATGGTTGAAGTCGACATTTCACAATTAGCCATCAATCGCCAGACGAAAGACCAACGCTTTTCGCCGAGGAAACACCTGTTAACACGGTACTTGATTCCGGGTGCGATTTTGTTGGGTTTTTTTGGATTAATCGTTTGGAGCAGTTGGGATTATCTGGATCCTCCCACCGAGGTCAAAGTGACCCCCGTCATCACCTCCAAAACCGCCACTCGACAAGAAGGGACGACCCTTTTCAACGCGGCCGGCTGGATTGAACCGCGTCCGACGGCAATCCGGGTCGCTGCATTGGCACCCGGAGTCGTTGAAAAATTACTCGTTGTTGAAGACCAACCCGTCACCCAGGGACAACCTGTTGCCGAATTAATCCGGGAAGACGCCCTGTTAGCCTACAACCGGTCAATCGCTGACCGTGAACTCGCGGAAGCCGAACTGGAAAAAGAAAGTGCAGCCCTTATCGCTGCCAAGACCAAATACGACCAACCGGTTCACCTGGAAGCAAAATTGGCGAAAGCCGATGCGGATCTGGCAAAAGTGCAAACCATGCTCAAAAACCTGAACTTCGAAACGGACCGTGCCCAATCCCGATTAGACCTTGCCGTAAAAAACCACCAACGGAACATTGACGCGGGTGCTTCTGTTTCACAACGGGAGAAAGATGAAACCCAGACGGCCCGCGATACAGCCCGGGCGTTGGTTCGCGAACTCATCGAACGGCGCGAGTCCTTAGTCAATGAAGAACAAGCGCTCATTGCCCAAAAACACGCTACTCAAACTCAGCTGGATTTACTGGCCGATGAAATCCAGGCAAAAGACGAAGCGATTGCCCTGGTCAACGCAGCCAAGGCCAAGCTCGCTCAACGCCGGGTTGCTGAGGCAGAGGCCAAGCTTCGACTTGCCCGCATGACGATTCGCGCGCCGGTCACCGGACGAGTCTACCAACTAGTGGGGCTGCCGGGTTCGCGAATCGGGATGGGGCTTACCGCCGGAGACTCCCATGATGCCAGCAGCGTGGTTACGATGTATCAACCCCACAGCTTGCAAATCCGGGTCGATGTCCGCTTTGAGGACATCCCAAAAGTCAGTTTGAACCAATCGGTCCTGATCAACAATCCGGCAATCCAAACGCCCCTTCAGGGCAAAGTTCTATTTATCAGTTCCGAAGCCGACATTCAGAAGAACACGCTCCAGGTCAAAGTCTCTATCGAGCAGGTCTCTGATTTTTTCAAACCGGAAATGCTGGTTGATGTGACATTCCTAGCCCCCAAACCGAAGCCTTCCGAGAACCTGAAAAACGAGGCAACATTAATTTTCCTTCCCCGGAAATTCGTGCAATCCTCCCCCAATGGTGATTATGTCTGGGTTGCCGATCGTTCAGAACGAATCGCCCGCAAAATCAGTGTTAACACCGCGGTTTCAACAGGGCCGATCCTCCAAATCACCCGCGGGCTGACGATCGATAGCCGAGTCATTTCCTCGGGGTTTGAGAAGCTCCAAGAAGGCGACCGGATTCGAATCACCGGTGAAGATCCGGAAAACAAAAACATTTCAACTCCTGCAATGATTGACAAAAAATCATGACTTTAGTTCACGTCGAAAAAGTAACCAAGCACTACCACAAAGGTGGCCAAACCATCAGGCCGTTGGACGGAGTCTCAATCGACATTGAGGCCGGAGAATTCATTTCCCTGATGGGGGCCAGCGGAACGGGCAAATCCACCCTGCTGAATGCGATCGCCAGTATCGACCAACCCGACTCCGGAACCATCATTGTCAACGGCACCAACATTACCAATCTCTCCAAAACAAAACTCGCAAAATGGCGGGCCGCCAACATTGGCTACATTTTTCAAACCCACAATTTGATTCCCGTTTTAACCGCCTATGAAAATGTTGAAATGCCACTGCTACTGTTGCCCATGAGTCGTGCCGAACGCAGAACCCGGGTTGAAATCGCGTTACAGGCTGTGGATGTCCTTGACCGTTCGGATCACTACCCCCGACAAATGTCCGGTGGACAGGAACAAAGAGTCGGGATTGCTCGGGCCATTGTGGCCAACCCCAAAGTCGTCGTTGCGGATGAACCCACCGGTGATCTCGACCCTGAAACCTCCAACCAAATCTTGGACCTCTTGAAACGAATTAACGTGGAATTAAACACGACATTGTTGATGGTCACCCACGACGTGGATGCGGCCATGATCGCGGACAAGCAATTCCGTCTAGTCAACGGCAAACTCCAAACCCTGAACCCAAAAACTAAAACCCCCGGGGCCAGTTCTTCATGATCAAGATTTTACCCTATGTTTTTAAAACACTTTGGCGTCACCGTTCACGAACCATGTTGACCGTCACCGGTTCGGCGATAGCCTTGTTCGTTTTCTGTTTTGTCGGAAGCGTCCAACAAGGCATGAACGACCTCCTGCGCCGACAGGCCGGCAAAAGAACGTTGATTACTTTTCAGGCCAACAAATTCTGCCCGGCCACCAGTCACCTACCTCAGGACTACCAGCAAGCCATCGAAAAATTAGACGGCGTCAAGGAAGTGGTTCCTGTCCAGGTGTTCACCAATAACTGCCGGGCCAGCCTGGACGTCGTTGTGTTTTATGGAGTCCCACCCAAAAAACTTCGCGTTGCCCGACCTGACTTCCAACTGGAGGCGGGAGATTGGAACGAATTCGAAAAGAATCAGGACAGCGCCGTCGTTGGCCGGGCAGTCGCGAACCGTCGCAACCTCAACGTCGGTGACAAATTCTCCATTGGCGATTTAAGCGTTGTCATCGCCGGTGTTTTTTCTTCCGAGGACCCAGCCGAAGAAAACTACATCTATTCTCACCTTGAATTCCTTCAACGCAGCAAGGGAATGAACCTAGTGGGTACGGTCACCCAACTGGAAATCCTGTTGAATCAATCAATCAACGCCGAACAAGTCTGCAAAACCATCGACAGCAAGTACAAAGCGGGTCCCGTCGAAACCGATACGCGACCCAAAGGCGTCTTCCAGGCTAAAAGCCTAGGCGACCTAACACAATTGATTTCAATGACCCACTACCTTGGCTTTGCCTGTGTCGGGCTAGTACTGGCCTTGGTCGCAACAACCACCCTGATGTCCGTGCAAGATCGAATCAAGGAGCATGCGATCCTGCAAACAATTGGCTATTCACAGCAAAGCGTTTTTCACATGGTCCTGATGGAAAGCGTGTCCCTGGCATTGCTCGGCGGTTTGCTAGGCGTGAGCGGAGCAATGGTTGTTTTACAGGTGAGCAGCCTTTCAGTGGGCGCCGAAGCGGTCACCATTGCGTTCACACCTTCAATCCGTTTGGTCATTCTGGGAATTGGCGTTTCCGTATTGACGGGGATTTTGGCGGGTCTGATCCCGGCTTTCCAGGCAGCCCGCACAGAAATTTTTAACGGCCTACGATCTGTTTAAACGAGAGTTGAATCCCGCGGCAATCAACCGGGCCTCAACCGCCAAAGCGTTCTCTGGCAATCCCCTCAAATCACTTCGATCCGAAAATCACTCTTAAGTGAATTGGCTATGAAACAACGATCGTGCGCAAGTTGATGCAACACTTCCAGGTCTCTCCGTGCAGGCTTTGAGTTCCCTGAGAATTCAACAACCGGTCGCAAGGTGATGACTGTAATCGCCATTCTCCCTTCAGGGTTTCTTTCCAGCAAACCCACCGCTTCGTCCCTGTAGGAATCTACGACGACTCCCCTGTCGGCAGCCATTGAAAGAAACCAAAGCATATGGCAACTCGACGCCGCGGCTATGAGTGCCTCTTCTGGGTCGACCGCTTTGTCATTCGACTGAGGAGTCGCCACAATCAAGGGCGAAGCGGATGCCGAGATTTCGATGCCTCCATCAAAAGCCCATCGGTGATCACGGTGGTACTGGTGACCCAGAAAATTCTGACCATTCCTTTTCCATTCGACCACAGCCTGGTATCGATGGGTTGCCATTCGATAGACCTTTCATTCAACGTTTAACCAAGGCTATTCGCCGCGCAACTTTGCAGCGATCTCCGCTGCTAGCTCGAGATCATACAAACTGCCAAGCAACCCATCCACCCGCAATTCGGGTTCAACCAACCGATCCGATCGCGGTGGAAACAAGTGTCACGGCCGTAACACCTCCGGCCTACACTGGGTACAATTCACGCTATTCATTACAAAAACCAGTAACGAATAACCGCTAGCGTCGTTACTTTGGCAATATTCGACAAAATAATCTATGATTTACACAGGCCAAAACCAATGGTCCTGCGTCAAAGGTCACACAGGATCCTATCTTTAGAGGGAAACTCATTTCGGATCACCGGCATCTCTGTGACACTATTTAAAATCAGTTGCGACACTTGCCAGACCAATCTCAATGTCCGGCAAAAATCAGCCATTGGCCAGATCCTGGCTTGTCCCAAATGCGGCAGCATGGTTCAAGTCCAACCACCAGAAGGCTGGGTAGACTCCTCGCCTTCACACCTAGAAGAACCCAAAAAAACTCGGCCGTTTGTCAAACCGGTTCCCGATCCCAGCCTCCCGGAAACGCTTTCAACCCTGAGCGGTTCAGTTTCAGAAGGGCTTGAACAACCCCACGTCAAAACGAGTGAACCGGGACTAAAATGGCAAGGCAACCAAGACCAGTCGGCACCGCCGGTCCAACTGCAGAAAACGCCTGCCAAGGAACCGATTCTTCCCGGAGACCAGTGGGACTCACCTCGCGCGCAACAGCGTAAAAAACTGTTAATCGTATTTTCAACCACTCTGGCGATCCTGTTATTTGGAATTGCGGCTATCGTCTTTGCCATGATGCAATTGGGCGGCCAAAAAAATAGCCCGCAACTTGCCAACGAACCGGTGCCTCAAGGCTCGCGAGATCCGGAAACTACCCCCACTACGGCAGAACCCCCTACAGCACCCGTTTCGCGCACCGAAACGGATCCGAAGGCAAAGAGTGCCTCTTCATCTCCTCCTCACAAGAACCCATCAAACCCAGCCCCCAAAACGAACATTCCTTCAAAACCCGACAACGACCCGGCAACTCACAAAACACCTACTCCAGATCCCCCAGCCTCCAACCCGGATCCAGGTTCCGCTCCCCTACCCAGTAAAAATCCGGAAGCGCCTCCCGGGTTTTTGGGTAAAACCCAACCCGAGGACGATTCCGTTTTGCCTGATTTTTTTCGAGAGCTGGACGATTTCGGACAAATTTTTGAGCAGGATGAACCGCTCTTGAGGCTTCGTGAAGCTTTCGTGGAAAATGATCTACCGGGAAAGTTTGGATTGTCCCGCTATTACGTTGCTCCATCTCTCAAGAAAACCCCAGATCCCGATTTGGCATTGAACGTGCCCCTGAAAGCCATTGCGTTTCAACAAGTCACCTTGCTGGAATTCCTCGATTTCCATTTCCAGTTAACCAGCGTCCCGGTCGCCGTTGATGTAACTCCAATCCTGTTAGCCGGGATCCAGCTTGACCAAAAATTCGACATTTTAGTCAAAGAAAAAAACACCCTGCAAATTCTGGAAACCGTTGCCGAAAAGCTGGGACTCGTAGTCCGCAAAGGTAAATTTTCATTGATCCTGACGATTCCGGATCGCGATCAAATCGTCGAAAAGGAATACCCGGTCGACGACCTAGCACCGACGGCCTTACAACGGCAAAACCTGATCGAACAACTCCAGATTTTCATTTATCGAAACTCTTGGTCAGTTGCCGGCGGCCCCGGGTTGATCATCGCCAACGACGAAAAACAATCCCTGGTAGTGAAACACCAAGGGTGGGCTCAAGTCAGGATCTCGGAATTTCTCCGCCATGCACGGCATCGCAAGCGGCTTCCGCCCCATCAAACCAACCGGAACTTTGTCGCGAATCAACATCGGCTACTCCTGTCAAATTCGGGAAAAAACCAGAAGATTACTTTTTTCCATTCAGACCCGATTTCCCTCAGCCACCTGTTTGCCTCCTTGGCAAAACAAAACGATCTTCACGTTTTTGTGAATTGGGAAGCAGCCGAACAATCCTTGTTTCCGTCGGGTAATTTGCCACTGGCCATCGAAGATGAAACGTTTGCCGCATTCATTGGTGAATTAGCTGACGGTGCCCGACTGAAACTGGTTTGGCATGGCGAAAATATCGTCGAACTGACGAGTGACGCCGGTGCAGCCAGTAATTTAACCTTTGAGTCCTACAACATCGAAGAAACACTCTCAACCAATTTTCCGGCGGAAAAACTCTTGGCGGCTTTAAAGAACCTGCTCTCCAATAATTCGCTGGGGGATTTCAAAAGGTCAGCAATTGGGATCGACCCGGAATCCCAAAACGTTCTCTACGCAGTACTTCCCCAGGCTGCACACCAGAACGTTCTCAAAATCTTGGATACGGCTCGCCGTGCCGAAAAAAAGTAGGTTTTCCCTTTAATAATCGCAAAACAAACCTACTTTTCCCAGAATCTCGGTTACGAAAAACTTATGCGCTGAATCTCCAGAGATGCCATGCTAGAGTGAAAAGAACCGATTTGATCCTTGGTCCAAAGCCGGTCACCGTCCCGGACCACCCATTATTTTTCACACCGAGAATGTAATGAAGCCAATCTATCGATTTCTTTTCCTCTTTTTATTGCCCTCCCTGGTCCTATCTGGACAGGATCCACGCTCTACAGATCAACCTGACGGTCTTCGCGAAAACCGGCCAAACCATTTCGCACTTACTCATGCGAACGTGGTGGTTTCACCCGGCCAAACCCGCGACAACGTCACGATTGTGGTTCAGGGTGGAACCATCCAATCGGTTCTCGCCGATCCCAGCAAGATTCCCCCAGGGGCCAAGCATATCGATTTCAAAGGAAAGACCATCTACCCAGGTTTGATCGATTCCTATTCACCGGTTGAAATCCCTGCAGAACGAATCGAACAAGGCGCCGGTCACTGGAATTCCAACATCCGGCCCCAAATCGACACCGCACGGGGCTTTCAAATGGACCTCGGCCTTAATCGTTCCCTCAGGCAGCAGGGATTTGGCACGCGCTTACTGGTACCTTCCGGTGGGATTTTCAAGGGATCGAGCGCTTTGATCAGCACGGCAGACACCAGTGTCCAACAAGTCATATTGAAAACCAACGTTGCGCAACATGCGGTTTTGACGGTTCCCCGCCGTTCGAGCTTCGGGGAAAAACGGCCCTCCTATCCAAACTCCCCCATGGGCGCCGTTGCCCTGGCTCGACAAACCTTGCTGGATGCGCAGTGGTACCAACTGGCAAACCAGACAGCGAAAGCCGATCGTTCGCTTCCAAGGCCCAATCAAAACGATTCACTGGCAGCCCTTCAACC
>JAZABE010000171.1:0-4635 GCA_036137535.1 Planctomycetota bacterium
TTGCTGTTTTCGGGCCCAACAATTTCCCCTTTGCCTTTGGTTCTGTCTCCGGGGGTGATTTTGCCGCCGCAATCGCAGCCGGCAACCCCGTGATTGGTAAAGCCAACTCATCCCACCCCGGAACGACCCGGATTTTTGCAGAACAGGCATTAAAGGCTGCCGAACTGGCTGGAGTTCCCAAGGCGATCGTCCAGCTGATTTATCGCACAAGCCATACGGACGGAGAAAAACTGGTTTCTGATCCTCGGCTCGGTGCTTCCGGTTACACCGGAAGCCGGGGAGCTGGCCTAAAATTAAAATCCGCAGCCGATGCCGCCGGTAAACCGATCTATCTTGAATTGTCCAGCGTCAATCCGGTCATCCTGTTGCCCGGCGTCCTTTCCGAACGAGGCGAATCTTTGGTGGATGAATTCGTGGGAAGCAGCTTGATGGGGACAGGGCAATTCTGCACCAACCCGGGCATTGTGTTTGTTCCCAACAATCATGATGGAAAGGCTTTTACCCAAGCAGTAAAAAAACAATTCGACTCCACCGCGGCGGGCACTCTACTGTCTGAAGGCACAGAAAAAGCACTTTCAGAAAGCATCGCTTTCCTGGAACAAAACGGTGCCAACCGGTTAACCACTGGGGACACCTCCGATCCCGGAAAATTCAGTTGTGCCAACGCGTTACTTTCCGCGTCGATTGAGGATTTCTTGGAAAAACCCCAAGCCCTGCAAACCGAGGCATTCGGAAACGCCGCATTATTTGTCAGCTACACCCACGTCGAACAACTCGTTGGCGCCATTTCAGCACTCGAAGGCAACCTGACTGGATGCATCTACTCTGACAGTCAAGGTTCAGACAATTCAGCCTATAACCAAATCGCGAGTCTGCTATCCCAGAAAGTTGGACGGCTACTCAATGACAAGATGCCCACCGGTGTAGCAGTCTCCTCGGCCATGAATCACGGCGGACCTTTTCCAGCCACTGGGCACCCGGGTCATTCGGCGGTAGGGATCCCGGGAACAATTCGGCGATTTGCCATGCTTCAATGTTACGACGGTGTTCGGCCAGAACGACTTCCCGAACTTTTGCGGGATGCATCCCCGTCGGAAAACACTTGGCGTCTGATCGACGGTCACTGGTCAACCGGTGAAGTCGTGACGGCGGGCTGACATTTACAGGGACTGCACCTACCTTGGATTGCTTCATTCTGAACACCATTAATTTCTAGCGGATTCGGAGAAACTTTCGATGAATTTAACCGGTCAACCCGCGATTGAGTTTGACCTGCTCGATACTCAGGGGAACCACCACACCCTGGAAATGGGTAAAGGCAATTGGCAATTACTCGTTTTTCACCGGCATCTGGGCTGACCTCCCTGTCGTAAACACGTTTCGCAGTTGCGGGAACACCACGATCAATTCGAGACCTTAGGCGTCAAAATCAAGATTGTCACGTTTGACCGGCAGGAGCTGGCGCAAGCTTACGTCAAAGACCCGCTTTTCCCCTGGCCGTTGTTACTCGATAGTGATTGTCAACTTTACACCGCTTACGGTTTTCCCCGGGGCAGTTTCTGGGCACTCTTGAACCCGGTAGCCATCTTGGGGTACACCAAGTTAATCCTGACTGGAACACCAACCGGAAGACCAGGAAAGGATTTAAGGCAGCTTGGTGGCGATGTCCTGATTGACCCGACGGGTACGGTTCGGTTCCATTACAGGAGCAAAAACCCACTCGACCGTCCCCGGGTTCAATCACTCCTAAACACGGTTCGAACCGGCAAGCCGTGATCACGATCCCCACAGACGGCTATTCCCGATGCAAAGCCAATTGCACCGGTGACTGCACTCCAAAAACCCGCAAGGGTTCAACCCGACAACCGGGCGAATGAAACCCAGCGCCGATCGATATGAGTAGTCTCCCCTCGGAGCATTTCATCGACAAGCTTTCCAGTGACCATACCCATCGAAAGTCCCAACATGCCGTGCCCCGCGGCAACCATCACATTCTCCCAGCGAGGCGTAAAATCAATGATCGGAAGATCGTCATAGGTCAACGGTCGCCAGCCAAACCATTCCATTTCCACTGGGTCGCAATGAGGATCCTGCAAATACAGCTCAGCAGATTCCCGCAGCAAGTCCAATCGATCTCGATTAATCGTCGAATCATAACCGGCTAACTCCATCGTCGACCCAATCCGATAACCGGATTGAAAGGGCGTAATTGCGACGCGATGTTGTTCAAAAATCATCGGGACCCTGGGACAGCGGGCAGGCCGCGGCATGGTAATTGAATAGCCTTTTCCCGGTTGAATCGGAACCTTGCAACCAATTTCCCCGGCAAAACGGGGAGTCAATGCACCCGTTGCCATTACGAAAAAATCGGCTTCCACCGTACCCGACGAAGTTTTAATTCCACGACTGGTCGCTGAACTGGATCCGGCAGATTCAAACCCTTCAAAAGAGGTCTTTTCCCGGATCACCACCCCCCGACTTTCAAGTAAATTTTTAAACGACTCCATTAAATAGTCCGACCTCAGGTGGGCATCGCATTCATAAAGCCAGGCACCCGCAACCTCGGGTTTCATCGCCGGTTCAAATTCCATCAATTCCGGTGAGGGAAGTGGTTTTGCAGAAACACCATACTCCTCCTCTATCATCCGGTTGGTTTCGCTGTAATGTTCAAAATGCTTTTGGTCTTTATAGACAAACAGCAGGCCACGATGCTCCCAATCACAGTTGACGGGTTCAGTCTGCATGAATTCTTCGTAGAGACCGAAAGACGATTGCAGCAGTGCATGCTTAACCCGTGCCGACGCAAGCATATCCCGTCGGTTGCAACGTCGCCAGAATTTAAACAGCCAGCTCCACAAGGAAAGATCCACCCGGGGCTTGATGTAAAAAGGCGATTTACGACTCATCATCGACTTCATCGTACTCCCCACAATACCCGGAACGGCAATTGGAAGGACGTGACTTGGTGAAACGTAGCCGCAGTTTCCTCGGGAACAGCCGTAACCAAACCGATCCGCTTCGATTATGGTGACCCGGTAACCGGACCGGTTGAGAAAGTAAGCACTGCAGGCCCCAACGATACCACCTCCGATCACGCAAACGTGTTTTTCGCCATTCATAATTCAATCCCCAATCGAAAGGGATCATTTGGTTCCATTCTGAGAACTGATACGGCATGCACATGAGCCTGCCCCCGAATAGTTGGAATCACGCCTCCCCCTTTTTCCTCAACAATCGAAGCTTCAAAGACACTGCCAATGATGCTCTCCTGCCGAAACACATCACCTGGTTTGAGTTTTCCATCAGCATGCAAGCAGGCAACCTTGGCGCTGGTCCCTGTACCACAAGGGGAGCGATCAAACTCTCCTCCAGGGCACAATACAAAATTCTTAGAGTCGGTTACACCGGTTCCCGGACCAAACACTTCAACGTGATCGATCTGGCCCTGGTCTGCACCAGTTATAGCATGGATATCGAGATGGTTCCTGATTTTACCAGTGAAATTGAGCAGGGCCGATAAGTTATCGGGATGAATTCGCTCCGGGCATTCATTGACCAAAAAGAACCAATTTCCGCCCCAGGCAATGTCACCCTTGATTGCACCCAATCCTTGAACGTCAATTTCAACATCGGCGCGATACCGGTAACTCACCACATTTTGCACGCTCACCGTGTGATCGGCATGCAAGGTCGCTTGGACTGGGCCAACCGGTGTGTCAATCTTCACAACCCCTTTCTGGATTCTTCCCAGATCATAAAGCGTCGTCACCAAACCAATCGTGCCATGGCCACACATCCCAATACAGCCAACGTTGTTGAAATAGATCACTCCGACATCGCAATCAGGGTCAGCAGGTTCACACAAAAGCGCCCCCACAATCACATCGTTTCCCCTGGGTTCCCGCAGCAAAGCGGAGCGAAATTCTTCGTGTTCGCGGCGGAATATTTCTCGCCTTTGAACCAGAGGGCCGTTACCAAGATCAGGGGCACCGCCAACCACCACCCGAGTCGGCTCCCCACCCGTATGAGAATCAACAATCTCAACTTCAGTGATTTCCATGGCCAGCTTTCGTGGAACAGCATTCAACGCAAGGTTTCAGGACATCCCGGCATTCCAAATCAGACAGATCTAGATGGACATTTGGCAATCTGCCACGTATAAAGAAAACCGGACTCCCCTTATTTTGCAGATTGCTTTCGGTTTGGTACAGGTGCAGGAAAGCCATTTTCACGATTTGAATTCGCGGCGGTAAAACATCAATCCTGCCGGAAAACAGACCGGCTCGTCCGGTTCACAAAAGCATGGCCGACTGGTACTGCAACAAAACAAGTGCCCCCGGCTGGCCTTTTTGGAACGCCAAGGTCACACTTGGCATAAACTCACAATCCAAATTGACGCGTAAGGCGAGCGCCCGCTGCAATCATTTCTGGAAAAACCACTTACGAAACTCATAAATCTGGTGAACCCAAGCGATCTTCATAACGAGTGGTTCCGTCTGGGCCAAAAACTACTCGATCACCTGCCTCACTGGACACCAGAAAGCGTTCAGGAACTGGCGTTGTCAATGAGTGCCCTACATTGCCTTCAAAACAATGATGAATTGCTGGCCTTACGATTATTAGCCAAACATGGCG
>JAZABE010000172.1:0-2417 GCA_036137535.1 Planctomycetota bacterium
AGCATCTACCCTTCCACAGCTCAAAAAGCAGAGGTTCAACGCTGCAGATCCAAGTCGGCGGATAGTCTGCGCTTTTCCAAGCATTTCTAAAAATCGTTTGGCCTCAATCGATTCCTTGGTTACCGAAGTCGAAAACCCCGTAACGACCATTGCTTCATTTAAGGTTTGACAATTCGAAACCTGGATTGGCTGTCCATTTAGAAAAGCGCCTTTATTCCTAGCCCCGTAAAAACATTCGTTCAGCATTGGGTCATGCACAACACCCACAATCGGTTCACCGTCCTGAATGAGGGCAATCGAAACCGAAAACGAACGCAACTGATGCACGAAATTCGTAGTACCATCCAGAGGATCAACAATCCATGTAAAACCTTTCGCCGGGTTTAAATCTCTCGCTTGATCTTCTTCACCCAAAAATTGGTGCTCGGGAAAACGCGATTCAACCAGTTCTCTAATTTTAACTTGGGAAGCAATGTCCGCTTCAGTAACCAAATCGCGCGGCCGCTTTTCCTGAACTGACACTTTCCCCAGATGGTCAACAAGGATATTCCCTGCTTCTTTAGCAGCGTTAATCGCAAGTTCTAAATATTCGTTAATCACTTCATGTTTACCCTTAAAACCACCAGGGATACCCTTCTGCTCAACATTTTTTCTTTTCCGCCACAATTCGTCAACCAATTGCTGGCTATTATTTATTGGTTTCGCTGGACACCAACACCTGCTTTGTTATTATCGATGGTCAAACTCAGACCAGAACAGTTTTTGGTTTCAGCACTTTCTGCATACCCTTTCCCTCTCTGTTCTGGAGTTGTGCGCAACGCAACTGCCGGATTTTTTAAACGTATTTTATCCTTCCTTCCACTTCAAAACCCAACCGCAAATACCGATGCAATGGCAACGAACTAATTCGAGTTACACGTTTCAAAGCGGTGGCTTTTCTCTTTCAGCAAATGCCACTGAAATGGCAAACGGGATCCAGGTTCAAAAAGGAACGGCAACACTGCTCCAGGCTTTCACCATTCCCTCCCAGGATTTTGCCGAAACTCGTGACAGTATTTATTGCCGGGGTGCCGACCTTTTTTCGCGTTTCGAAGCCAAACACCAAATCGCCGAATGTTACTGGCGATTGCAAACGGCTGACGTCGACCGAATCACGCTGGAACTTATTGTTTCACTGCATTCCAGGCAGCATTCCCCAGACCCTTTCCTTCTCCGGATTGAAAACCAATCGAAGCCAGGTTGGATTCAATCTGATCCCAACTTCAATCACAGTTTTTACGGCCCCAACTGCGATGCGTCGCTTTCAATCGTCGTTCACCCCTCGGACATCTCCGAAACCAAGCTCCACTCGACCACTGAACTGAATTCAATTTCAATCACGCCTTGTTTTATGGAACCAGGGGTCATCCGTCGAATCAGGCTTTTACTCGAAGTCCGCAATGGTCGCTCAACTGAACAAACTCTGACTGACCTCATGCAACGATTCTTAGAATCGCCAGTTCCCCTTGCCACTTAATACCCGCAATTTGAATTCCGACCAGGCCGGACGCAACGCCACTAACCCGGTCACCCCGCCTCCCCAAACGGTTCGATGAATATCCGCCGCCACCAACAGGGGGATTCAGCGACGAATCGTTGCCGTTTTGGCCTGTTTAGGCAACCGCCAAACAATCGTCTTACTCGGATCAATTTCCAAAAACTCGGTGGCTCCGGCAAATAATGTATTGCCGCCAGGGTCTCGAAAAACATCGCAAAGTGATTTCATTTTATATTCCCAAACCGTTTCTTTTTCGACGTTTATTTCCCGGGCTTGCCCAGATGTCCATCCCACCAAAACAGTCTCTTTTCCAGTCGGTTTTGCCACAACAATCGTCGCGGATTCCGGATTTCCATATTCCCAGACGATTTCTCGGGATGGAGTCACCTCAAGAACACCCCCCTTCCCGCCAACCAGCGTATTCCCGTTATCCAACCGGTAAGCATCATTGGGCCACCAACCCGGGTTGAACTCCCAAACCGTGTTCTGCGATTTGGGATCAATCTCACGCACTATCGATGCCGAACCGACTGTAACCAGGACGTTTCCATTGGCCAAGGGCATGGCGTTGTTGAATTTCACGCCTTTCAGCTCCCAATTGATTTTTTTTTCTGGGCTGTATTCTCTTAACCACTGTCCCGAATAAGAAAAAAGCAAATAATTTCCTTCCGCCGTTTTTTCGGCAGACAAAACCCCTTCAACTCTCATGCGAAACACTTCCTGCCGATTGGAATCCAGTTCGATCACCAAATTCTGATCTTTGGCAATTAATTGAAATCCATCAGAAACACGCTTTAAAAATTTTGCACCTTCAGATTCCATACGATCTTTTTTTTGATTGTGCCTTCTTTTTAGACTTTCTTCTACGGAGATATCTAAA